>NZ_JBGKDP010000206.1:0-2813 GCF_042954245.1 Parasynechococcus sp. | reverse complement strand
ACCCTGACGGGTCAGCTGTCTGCAAACCCCAGGACCGTGCGATTGAGCTGCGGGAATGGTCTAGGCGTCATGGCCCCTACCTCAACAACGATGAGATCAGGCGGCTGATCCATGAAGCCAGAGCTGAACTCGCTGGCTCTGTGGAGATGCTCACCCAGGACATGGAGATCGACGCGCCTGAGGAGACGTGGCTGTGGGGAGGCGTCCTGATGAAGGCCGACAGCAACATGATCGTGAGCGTCCCCAAGGTGGGGAAGACCACGCTGCTGGTCGCAATGATCGCGGTGTGGTCGAGCGGTGCTCAGTCCTTTCTGGGACAGCCCCTGGTTGGGGGTTGCCCACCAGTGGTGATCTTTGGTCCAGACATGTCTCGCACCCGCTGGATGCACCTGCTGAGCAAGTACGGGCTGGCGGAGAAAAACAGCCAGGGCAAGTGGAAACTGCTCGGTCCAATCAAGGGTCTGTTCAGCAAGAGCGAGGGCATCCAGCTGGATGACGTTGGCCTTGCTCGCATCGCCGATTTAGCGGCGACGTACCCAGGCGGCCTGTTCATCTTCGACAGCTACAACAAGCTCACCAGCAAGCTGGGACTCAAGGAAGGAGCCAACACCTACGCCGGTCCTGCTGAGGACGTTCAGGAGGTCTGCGCCCCTCATTCCATAACCACGGTTGTGCTCCACCACAGCGGTCACAGCCGTCAGGGTGAAGGTGCGGTCGCGGCATCACGAGGCACCACAGCACTGCCCGCAGCGTTCAGCCAGGTGATCTGCCTTTCCTGGTTCAAACGTCGCGAGTGCAAGGCCGACAAGCGGGTGCTGCTTGAGACCGAAGGCCGTGAGGAAGACCTCCAGCTCCTAGTCCTGCAACACGCAGCCCACTGGACCTTGGAGGGTGACGCTGCCGAGCAGCTGGAAGCCCTGTTCAAACAGGAGACGGAAAACAAGCTCTCAGACCCCCAGGCTGACGTTCTGGAGCTGTGCCGCGAAAGGTGGAAGGACCACTTCAAGCGCACGACCCGCAAGGACGTGGTTCAGAAGTGCGACGCCTACAAGGACAAAGACCGCAAAGCGTTGCGGCATCTGCGGTTCCTTGAAGCCAACGGGCTGCTGGAGAGCAAGGCCGAGACCACAGAAAACGGCACGGAGATCGCTTTTAAGCCCACGGAATAGCCGTCCTGTCACAGCTGTCCGAACTGTCGTTGGTGTCCCTGGTGTCGGTCACTGGGGTCACTTCCGACGGCTCGGTCAGTGCTGACAGCGAGGACAACAAACAGCTCAATTCCCCTTACGGAAAGTCCGCCAACTTCACCATGAGTTGGTGGACCTCCTGCACCTGCTGATCGCTCAGGCGGAAATACTCCGTTTGAGGCAAGCGGACATCCTTGAAGCGCCGATGCAGCTCGCGTTCAACCTCCTGGAAGTTGGAGCAGCGCACGACGTTGAGCAGTTCGTCCGGAGTTAGCTCACCCATCCGCCGGAGCATGTTTTCCGTGATCCCAATCTTGAAGAGCCCACCGTTGCGGACGAAGTAAACGAAGCCTCTGGGGGATGACTCAACAACTGCACGCTGACCCTTGTTCGCCTTGAAGTCATGCCACTCGTGGATCAGTGTCCCTAGATCCTTTGGGTCGCCGCTCGAAAGAGCTTTTTTGAGATGGTCCGGGGCTTCACCGTCCCACTTGGTCGCGATCCAGTCGCTCATGAACTGACGGAACTCCGCCTTTTCCTCCGCAGCGCGAGCCGCCTGCTTGGCCTCACGCTTGGCCTCCATCATTTCCTTGAACTCGGCGCGTTCCTTTGCCAAGCGTTCTTGCTCTAATTTTTTTCGACCTTTTTTTGCTCGTCAGCCTCGAGCATTTCAAGGCGCTGCTTTTTGACCCACCACCTGTCTTCAGGCGCATGGTCGAGAGCTTCAATCCACTTTTTGCTTCCGCGTGGGTAGAGACCAGCCATCGGCTTTTTTCCCTGGAGCCAGTTTGGCTCCATAAAGAACGTTGAGACAGTCAGCGCCAAACTGACGACATGGCAAACAAACCCTGGTTCCAAGCCAACATTCACGCCCCCGGCACAGGCTTTGCGCTGCTGGTGATAGCGATCTGCATGGTTGCTCAAACAGTCCCCATGACGATCTGCATGGCAGCACCAAACAAATGGGGCGAAACCCTGCTCCGCAATCCGCCGCGCTGGGGCACACCGTTCAGCCCAACAAGATTTAGACGCTGCACCGGCGGAGAAAGTGATGGCTACTAATCAGCGCCGGTAGTAGTGCCCGTTGGGGCGATGACCCCGGAAACCTCTCTGGTCAGCACCCAACGCCATCATTCGATTTAGTGCCGTTATCGCGCCCACGGCGGCAGAAAATTGTCCCGAATTTTCCGCCTTGCGGGCGATGCGCTCTAAGCGTCCAACCTGCTGGAAAAGCAAGTCCTTCTGGTCGATCTCCTCAGATCCGTAAGCAGCATCCAGCCAGTCCTTGTGGGCCGCACAGACGACATCACGGGCGTTCCTGCGGCTGCACCCCCATGTTTCGGCAGTAAAGGCAGTTAATTCGCTGAGACCCATTCCGGCGTCTATCTGCCGCATCGCCCATTCATGGCGTTGCTTCTTCTGGCTGGCGGTAACGCGCTTGCGGGTCAAAGCAGGCCAGCTCCGATGAACGCCTCCTCAACTTCAGCCAAGGCGGCAGGGTCCAGGTCCATGTCGGCGATGGTGCTGGCGACCAGCTCACGAGTGATCCGGAACCACTCCTTCCGCGTTGCTGACCGGGGCCAATCGCCTAGGCCATCAAGGATTGACCCCTCAAGAGAAAGTCCA
>NZ_JBGKDP010000205.1:0-3480 GCF_042954245.1 Parasynechococcus sp. | reverse complement strand
TCTCGCCGTGCTGGAAGGGCTGGGCCTCGATCCCGATCGCTACAGCGGTTTCGCCGCGGGCCTTGGGGTGGAGCGCTTCTGCATGGTGCGCCATGGCATTGATGACATCCGGCGGCTTTACACCAGCGATCTGCGCTTCCTCGAGCAGTTCTGATCAGGAACCTTCGTTACCAAGCGGCGTTCAGTTTTCGCGCGTCCCATAGGCTGGGCGGACCTCTACCCGTCGTGGATCAGTGCCCCGGATCGGACGGATCGGCAATGACGGCAAATCGCTGGCAGTGCAGACAGCGGACACGATTCAGCAGCGCCTGGAGGCAGTCGGCCATGCCGTGGAGCGGGCCAGCAGCTCCGGGGGCATGGTGGGCTTTGCCAACCCTGATCAGTACCTGCGGTTGCGTGGTTACAGCGCCTGTGTGCCCAAGGGCTTCGATCAATCGATGGTGTTGGCCATCGTGCTGGGGGGTGACGGCACGGTGCTCTCCGCCGCGCGGCAGACCGCCCCTGTGGGGATTCCGATTCTCACGATCAACACCGGCCATCTGGGATTCCTGGCTGAGGCCTATCTCGATGATCTGGACCGGGCCCTCGATGTGGTGCTCACTCAGCAATGGACGATTGAGGAACGCAGCAACCTCGTGGTGAGTGTGATGCGGGGCGATCAGCGCCGCTGGGAGGCGCTGTCCCTCAACGAAATGGCACTGCACCGTGAGCCGCTAACCAGCATGTGTCACTTCGAGATCGCCATCGGCCGCCACGCCCCGGTGGATATCGCCGCCGATGGCGTGATCCTCTCCACGCCGACGGGTTCGACGGCCTATGCCCTCAGCTCCGGCGGGCCGGTGATCACGCCGGATTGTCCGGTGCTGCAACTCACCCCGATCGCGCCCCATTCCCTGGCCTCCCGTGCCCTGGTGTTCAGCGACCGTGAACCCGTCACGATTTTTCCGGCCACGCCGGAGCGGCTGATGATGGTGGTGGACGGCAGTGCTGGTTGCTACGTCTGGCCCGAAGATCGAGTGTTGATCCGTCGCAGCGATCACCCCGTGCGCTTTGTGCGTCTTGCTGACCATGAGTTTTTCCAGGTGCTGCGCAACAAATTGGGTTGGGGCCTGCCCCACATAGCCAAGCCCGAGCGGGAATGAACGCTGATCCCCTGTTGCTGTTGGCAGGTCCTTCGGCGGTCTCACTGGCACCCCGTCTGGCTGCATCGGGTTACGCCACCCTCGATTGGCTCAGTACCGGGCCCTCGGCCCATGCCCCTGAACCGGGTGAATCCCCTGTTGCTGCTGTGTTGGCGGCCGATCAGGCCGCATTGATTCAAGACCTGCGTAGCCGTTTCGGGGCCATGCCGATCCTGTTGGACCTGGAACGCGACAGCGTTGAGGCCCGTGCCGCCTGCCTTGGAACCGGCGCCGACGATTTCTGGCTTTCGGAGATCGGGCCCAGCGATCTGTTGCTGCGTCTGCGCCTGCACCGCACGATTCAACAGCGGTCGGGTCAGCGACCGGCGCTGCTTCAGCTCGATGATCTCAGTATTGATCCCGCCACCCGAACAGTGCGTCGGGGAGATCGTGTGGTAGGTTTGACGCCTCGGGAATTCATGCTGTTGCAGGTGCTGTTGCGGCGGCGGGGCCAGGTGTTGAGCCGCGAGCTGTTGCTTCAAGAGGTGTGGCAGGGGGAGCGTTCCAGCAGCAATGTCCTTGAGGTGTACGTGCGTTACGTGCGTCAGAAGCTGGAGGCCGGCGGTGAGCGACGTCTGCTGCACACCGTGCGCGGCCGGGGGTATTGCCTCGGCCAGGTGTTGCCGGAGGCTTGAGCGGCCATGGATGCTCTGCCTCCTGAGCCGCTACCGCAGTGGCTGCCGATTGGGGCCCGCTGGTGCGTGGATCAGCAGCGTTGTATTGATCTCGAGGTGGCCCGCAGTCCGGAGCAGCAGCGGCTGGGCTTGATGCAAAGGCCGGCTCTGCCGCCCTTGCGCGGGATGTGGTTTCCCTTCTCCACCCCCCAGCCGCAGCGCTTCTGGATGTTCAACACCCTTGCGCCTCTGGACATGATCTTTGTGCGCGATGGGCGGGTGCTCGATCTGGTGCCTGCCGTTCCCACCTGCGCTGCGCTGCCCTGTCGCTCCCATGCCGTCGATGTGGATGGCAATGGACGGGCTGATTATGTTGATGCAGTGATTGAGATCGGTGCCGGTGAGGCGCAGCGGCTGGGAATTGGCATCGGGGATCCGGTTCGGATTGCCCCGCTCAAGCCTTCGCAGTGAAGTCGGCTTAAACCGACTTCGTTCCCGTCACGATCAACGTAGGGTTCATCGGAGCTAGGCGGGTGCCATCCCCCAGCGGTTGTCCCCGCCAGGCCTGCAGTTGCTGCACGCCAACCGCCAACCCAGCGTTCTCGAGCAGCGGCCGAACGCTGGCCAAGGCTTCAAGGCCGGCCAAGGGAATCACGACAACGCCACCAGGCAGCAGCCGGGTCAGCACGGCCTGAAGCAAGCGCTCCCGTTGGGCGCCACCGCCTCCGAGCAGAACCCGGTCGGGCTGGCTGAGCTGGCTCGGGAGCCCGCCGTTCAGCACCGCGGTGGCGTCAGCCTCCAGCACCGCTGCGGGGCTTACACCGAGCCGTTGCGCATTGCGTTGGATCAGTTGCGCGCCACCGGCGCGGCGTTCCACCGCCAGCAGTTGCAGCCCTGGGCGCATGCGCAGGGCCTCCAGACCGACGCTGCCGGTGCCGGCCCCCAGATCCCAGAGCACGCCCTGCGGTGGCAAAGCGAGTTCGGCCAGAAGTTGGATGCGCACCTCCCGCTTGGTCATCAGTCCGGGGTGATCGCTGTGCTGCAGGTAGAGCCCGTCATCAAGCCCGAACAACGGCAGCTCATGGGGATCCGGTGCGGCGGGGTCCCGGGCTATCAGCAGCGCAATCAGCAGCGGATGCAGGTCTGCTGGCAATGCGGTGCCGGGGGTGATCTGCTGCACCCGCTCTTCGGGGTGCCCAAGGTTTTCGCAGAGCCATAGGTCCGTGCTGGCCTCCAGGCCGCTGCTGCGCAACATCCGCCGCACGCTGCTGGCGCCCCCCTGGTTCGGGTTTGTGAGCACCGCCAGGGCCGACGGTCGCTTCTGCAAGGCGCTGGCCAGGATTTCGGGGTCTCGTCCATGCAGGCTTAACCAGTCGGCGTCCAGCCCGGGGCGCCCGATGCGAGCGAAAGCCAGCTGCAGCGATGTGGGGGCGGGATGAAACCGCAGCCGCTCTGCCCCGATGCGATCGCAAAGGATGCGCCCCAGGCCGAACCAGAGCGGATCGCCGCTGGCCAGCACCACCACAGGTTGATCAGCAGCTCTTGATTGCAGGATATCCACCAGAGCCCGCGGGTCATCGCTACTGATCAGCTCAGGCAGGGCGTCTCCCAGCCAGTCCTGCAGAGCAGCTTGCAACCGCTGCGGTGCTGCAATCACAGCGGCCGCCCGCAGCAACGTCTGCTGT
>NZ_JBGKDP010000204.1:0-4209 GCF_042954245.1 Parasynechococcus sp. | reverse complement strand
TTCAGTCGGCTATTGCGCTGATCTTGCTCCTGCAGTGCGATGCGGGCGGCGGCGGCAAAGCCCACGATCAAGGCGGTGGGCAGGGTGCCGGCCCGGAGCCCCGCCTCCTGACCGCCACCCCATTGCAGCGGTTCGATCGCGATGCCCTCTCGGAGCACCAGGGCGCCGACGCCCTTGGGCCCGTAGAGCTTGTGAGCACTGAGGCTGAGCAGGTCAACCCCCAGGGCATCAGGGTTCAGCGGCAGCGTCCCGAAGGCCTGGGCCCCATCGCTGTGCAGGGTGATGCCATGGCGGCGGCAAACCGCTCCCAGTTGCTCGAGCGGCTGGAGCACGCCGATTTCGTTGTTGGCCGCCATCACGCTCACCAGCTGCGTCTCGGGGGTGATCGCCTCCTCCAGCTGCTCGGGGCTGATCAATCCATCGGGGCCAGGGGCCAGCAGGGTGACGCTGAACCCCTCCCGCTGCAGTTGCTTGAGCGGATCGAGCACAGCGTGGTGTTCGGTGGCCACGCTGATCAGATGCGCCTTGCCCAAGGCGCGGGCATGGCCCAACAGGGCCATGTTGTTGGCTTCGGTGGCGCCACTGGTGAACACCAGACGTTCTGGGGTCACCCCCACCGCCTCCGCCAGCTGGCGCCGCGCCACTTTCACCGCGGCAGAGGCGCTGAGGCCGAGCCGATGCTGGCGGCTGGAGGGATTGCCCCAGTCCGCACTCCAGAAGGGTGCCATCGCCTCCACCACCTCGGCCGCACAGGGGGTGGTGGCCTGGAAATCAAAGGCGGGAGCGGTGCCGCTCAGGACGATTCAGGCAGATGTTGCGATCATGGTGCTGCATTGCGAACAGCACAGGCATGGGTCTGCGATTGCCGATCGCTCTGCTGGGCTTGGGCGGGCTGATCTGGACGCAGCCCGTCGGCGCCTTTGATCGTGAGCAGGTGCTGGAGCGGATGCGGCGATCGCGGCCAGCCGATCTTAAGGTGCTGATCGAACGCCCGGCTCCCGTCGGCACCCTGTCGATCGGGATCTACGCGGTGAAACCAGCCTCGTCGAATTCCGATATCCGCAGCTATCAGCTGTGGGAGGAGTCGGCATCAGATCTGAACGTCTGTGTCGAGAGCGTCAATTGCTCCATCGAGAAGCCTTTGCGGGTCAAACGCACCCCGGTGGCGGTCTACGTGCGCACCCTCAATCCCGGCGGTCCGATCACCGATGTGAACCGGGAAGATCACCTGGTGTGGTGGGCAGCCTGCGTGCCGGAGGTTGTGGGAACCGACCCTGCCACGTTGCGCCAGAAGGCCCTGGATCTGGGCTTTTCTACCCTGATTCCCGAACAGCAGGAGCAGTTACCCGCACTGGCCCGTTGAGCGCGCTCTCCATACATTGCGGCCAGAGCGATTCCAGCCATGAGCGACGCGCCCACCCCCACCGCTGAATCCGCCGAGGCTGCGGTGCCCGCCCCGCGCCTGTTGCTGGTGGACGATGAGCCGGGTCTGCGCACGGCGGTGCAGGCCTACCTGGAAGACGAAGGATTTGATGTAACCACCGCGGTGGACGGTGAAGAAGGCTTCGCCAAGGCCCAGCAGATGCTGCCGGATGTGGTGATCAGCGACGTGATGATGCCGCGGCTGGATGGTTATGGTCTGCTGCAGAAGTTGCGCGCCGATGAACGGCTCGGCGGCACCCCAGTGATCTTCCTCACCGCCAAGGGCATGACGGCGGACCGCACCCAGGGCTATCTGGCCGGGGTGGACGACTACATCTCCAAGCCGTTCGATCCCGAGGAGCTGGTGGCGCGGGTACACAACGTGGCCCCGCGCCAGCACCGACTGTTGCCGGAGGCGGCGCGCTTTGCAGATACCGATATGGGCCAGATGGCCAAGCAGATCACCGAGATCCGCTCGCTCCTGGCCCAGGCCGAAGCTTTGCCCTCCACCGAGCCGGTGGTTCACAGCTTCACGCCGCGGGAGGCGAGCGTGCTCCAGCTGGTGGCGGAAGGATTGATGAACAAGGAGATTGCCCGGCAGCTGGAGACGTCGATCCGCAACGTTGAGAAGTACGTGAGCCGGCTGTTCAACAAGACGGGCACCTCCAGCCGCACCGAACTGGTGCGCTACGCCCTGGAGCACCGACTGGTGACTTGAAGCCGGCCGCGCTTAATGACGGCTGGACCTACCGCGATCGGGTGCCGCGGGCCGATGCCGGCATCCTGGTGAGCGATTGGCTGGCAGATCGCTATCGCCACTCTGATGCTGCGTTGTGGCGGCAGCGGATCGCTGCTGGTGAGCTGGATTGGAACGGAGTACGTCTCAGCAGCGATCGAGCCTTGCAAGGCGGTGAGACACTGTGCTGGCAGCGTCCGCCCTGGCTGGAGGAGGCGATTCCCGATCAATGGGAGACGATTCACGACGACGGGGACTTGCTGGTGATCAACAAGCCCTCCGGCTTGCCGGTCATGCCCGGAGGTGGCTTCCTGCACCACACGCTCACGGCCTTGCTCGAACCCACCGGGGCCCGGCCGGTGCACCGCCTGGGACGCTTTACCTCCGGCCTGCAGGTGTGTGCCCGCACGCCCCACACCCGTGCCCTCTGGTCGAAGCAGTTCCGGCCCGACGGCGGTTGCCGCAAGGTCTATCAGGCCTGGAGCCAGCGGGTGCCTGGGTTGGAGTTGGGGCAGTGTTTGAGCGTGAGCAGTGATGTGGTGGAACGGCCGCACCCGCTCTTGGGCTGGATCTGGGGGCCGGAACCCTTCGACGATGCGCCGATCCGCAAACGCCTCTCAGCCCACTCCGAGCTGGAGGTGTTGGAGCGCACAGCTGAGGGCGATCGCTTGCAGGTGACGATCATCACCGGCCGGCCTCATCAGATCCGCATTCATTTGGCACAGCTGGGCAGTCCGCTGCTCGGGGATCCGCTGTATCTGCGCAATCGCGAGATTTCAGCAAGCTCAATCCCCGGTAATGGAGGTTATCGGCTGCACGCCTGGCGGCTTTCAGATCTCCCTCACTTGGGGAAGAAAACATTCCAGGTGGATCCCCCAAGTGAGGGAGATCAGGCCTTGCGGAACTCGATCAAGCGCGAGAAGTAGAAGGGGGCCTTATTCAGGCTGCGCCGCATCAGCTTGAAGCCACAGGCTTCCGCTGCTTTCACGATGCCGTCTTCCTTGAGCGTGTAGGCCCGGGTGGTTTTGCTGGGGCCGGGGAACAGTTGGCCGATGCCCTTCAACAGCGCCAACAGCGGTGTGTAGGGCGCAAAGCTCACGATCAGCCGTTCTTCGGTGAGGCTGCAGAGGTGCTTCACCATCTCCTCGGCCGGTTGCTGGGGGTAGTGAATGAACACATCCACGCAGCACACCGTGTGGAAGGAGCCGCTCAGGCTTTCCAGGTCGCTGGCGAAGAAGTTCAGCTTGGCCATGTCGAGGCCAGCCTCGCGGGCCCGACGCTCGGCTTCCTGGGCCATGGCCTCTGAAATGTCGCTGGCGCTGATCGAACCCGCCCCCATCGCTGCCAGCGGCAGGCTGAGGCTGCCCACGCCGCAGCCCGCGTCGCAGAAGCTCGCCTGGCTGAGTTCACCGCTCTCCTTGATCCAGGCCAGCACTGCATCCACGGTTTTCTGGTGACCGATGCGGATGTTGCGCTGCACCTTATTCACGTCGTCGCTGTCGCTGTAAATGCGGTTCCAGCGGTCGAAACCCGTGGTTTCGAAGTAGCCCTTCACCTCTTTCTTCTCGGCCTGTTTCTGCTCCAGCAGCTGATCGGGGGCCATGGCGGAAGGGTTTGCGTCGGCGGGATCCTAAGCAGCGCAGGCCCAGTGCAGATCACCCTCCTTCTGGTGCCAGCGCAGCAGCTGCGTCAATGGCCGTCCCCGCAGGGCGTCCATGCACCCCGTTGCATCGCCAATCACCCGTCTCGGTGCCACCGTGGCGCTCCAGATCGCAGCACTGGGGGCGTTACTCCAGCGGGCCAGCCGTTTCACCCCCTCCAGTTGCGGCAGGGTCACCCCCGCCAGGGTGCCGTCGTCGAGACGACAGGTGCCGTTCTCCACCAGCAGCACCCGCTGGTCCCAGCGGTGTTCTCCGTCGGCCAGACCGTAGGGGGCCAGCGCATCGCTCACCAACACCGTCTGCTCCGGCGCCAGCCGTTGCAACAGCACCGCCATCGTCGGGTGCACGTGCACGCCATCGGCGATCAGCCCCAGGGCAATCCCCCCCCGC
>NZ_JBGKDP010000203.1:0-11557 GCF_042954245.1 Parasynechococcus sp. | reverse complement strand
GCCGCTGCATCCAAAAGGCTCGCTCCAAGACGTCCCAGCTGCTGACAGCCCTGGGGCAACCCGGACGCATCAGAGGGGGTCGAGGGCAACGAGTCCATGCAGCAGCCTCGGGGGCTCCGGAATCGGTGATTTCAGGCGGGGAAAGATCCAGTAGGCCAGGGCATGCAGCGACAGGACGTAAATGACCTCCTGAACCACCACCAACAGCAGCGCCATCAATTGCACTTGAGGGAGATCCGGTGTGATCGGCAGATGAAGCGCCGCGATCAATCGGTCGAGCAGAGCGGAGCCGGCGCGGGTGATCACAACCCAGAGGTTTTCTCCTACCAGCAACGAGAGCACCACAACTCTGACCAGAAACCCTGCAGTCCCAAGAACGATGCCGCCCGCCCAGCTCAGCCACCAGCTGAACCCTCGGCACCAGCTCCAGCCGAGCCACAGCGACAGAAGTCCGTAGGGGAACAGCAACAGCGGTCCACGCAATGGACCCATCAGCGCTGTGAGCAGAAGTACGGAGAGCAGCAGCCCCTCAGCACCGGAACGACTGCCGCGCCGCAGCTGCAGCAGGATCAAGGGAAGAGGAAGGACCAGACGGAAGAGCGCGCCACCCACCGGGAGGTAGTAGAGCGCGAGCCAGATCAGACCCGTCGCAGCCGCAAGATACGCCCCCTCAACCAGCCTCAGAGCCTGCTGGCGGCTCAACCGGGGGGTAGTATTGGTCATGGTTCGACCCGCTCAATCCGTTCCACCGCGAACCCAACATCCGCATCACGCAGGGCGCGGGTCACGGCTTCAGCAGGAGCTGCAGGGTCAGCTCCTGCCAAACGGATGGTGATCCGGTAGGGCTCCTGAGGCTGACGCTGGGATGAAACCGTCCGCGGTTTTGGCTGAGGCACAGGCTCAGGAGCATCCTCTGGCTCAGGCTGGGAAGCAGGCTTGGGTACTGGTTCGAAGGGACGCTCAGCAGTAGGAGGGCTGGCAACCGGTGGGCTTGTCTTCACAGCCGGTACAGGCGCAGCTAACTGCGCCGGCTTATCTTGAGGCACCGCAAATGATCGCTCCAACTGCTCGGCGACCGGTGTACCGGCACAGGCCTGGAGGAGCCCCACAGGCAGTAGCCAAAGCAGACGGGCCATCAATTGTCAGCCGGCTTGATCACTCGCACCGCACTGGCCCTGAGCCGACCGGTCTTGGTGGTGGCGGGGGGTTTCTTTGCGGCTGTTTTTTTTGCGGCTGGCTTCTTCGCCGTCGGTTTTTTCGCGGCAGTTTTACGACCGTCCTTTTTCGACGCTGCCTTGGCGGCAAGCAGTTCCACGGCCTCCTCGAGGCTCACATCGTCAGCGCCTTTGCCTTCCGGCAGCGAGGCATTCACCTTGCCCTGTTTGACGTACAGGCCGTAGGGGCCGTCATAGACCTGAATCGTTTCATCACTGGCCTCCGGCTTACCAAGGTCCTTGAGGACGGTGCGTCCACCACGACCACGTTTGGGCATGGCCAGCAGCTCGAGGGCACGGCTCAGCCCCACCGCCAGAACATCGTCATCCTCCTTCAGGGATCGGTAGTCCTTCTCGCCCTTGCCTTTGTCCCAGACGACATAGGGGCCAAAGCGGCCCAGACCCGCCTGAATGCGCCCACCATCGGGATGTTCACCGAGAAGACGCGGCAAGCGGAGCAGTCCGAGAGCATCCTCCAGGGTGAGATCTTCCGGCTTCTGCCCCTTGGGCAGAGACGCGCGTTTGGGCTTGGGATTCTCATCACTCACCTGGCCCCGCTGCACATACGGGCCGTACTGGCCGCAGAGCAGATAGACCAAATCCCCCGTTTCCGGATCCTCGCCAATCGCTTCGGGGCCGTCTGCCTTCTGTTTGAGGATCAGTTCGGCTTGCTCTTCATCAAGATCAGCCGGGGTGATCTCCCGGGGCAAGGTGGCCTTGATCAGCTCTTCCTCACCGTCGTTGCTGACGCATTTGGCCTCCAGGTAGGCACCAAAACGCCCAATGCGAACAACGGAGGACAAACCCTCCAGATCGATGGTGCGGGATGCGCCGGGGTCGATGTCCCCTTCCCGCTGCTGCACCTGGTTTTCCAGTCCCTCGTCGCCCTTGTAGAAGCCCTCCAGGTAAGGCAACCACTGCACCTTGCCGTGGGAGATCTCGTCGAGGGTGTTCTCCATCCGGGCGGTGAAGCTGGTGTCCACCAGTTCGGGAAAATGCTCCTCCAGCAGCGCCGTCACGGCAAAAGCAGTGAAACTGGGGGTGAGGGCATTGCCCAGCAGCGTGGCGTAGCCTCGATCCACGATCGTTCCAATGATTGAGGCGTAGGTCGACGGCCGACCGATGCCCTCCTTTTCCAGCATCTTCACCAGGGAGGCCTCGCTGAACCGTGCCGGCGGCTGGGTCTGATGGCCGAGGGGCTCAACAGTCTTCGGCTCTGGTGCATCACCAACGCTCAGGGCCGGCAACAAGACTTCCTGTCCTTCAAGGGCCGCATCGGGGTCATCACTGCCCTCCACGTAGGCGCGGAAGAAACCAGGGAAATCGATGCGCTTGCCACTGGCACGGAAACTGGCCTCGCCTGAGCTGAGATCCACCGACAGCATCGTGAGCCTGGCTTCGGCCATCTGACTGGCCACAGTCCGCTTCCAGATCAGCTCATAGACCGCAAGATCTCGCCCATCCAGTCCGGTTTCACCGGGGGTTCGGAAGCTTTCGCCCGACGGACGAATCGCTTCATGGGCCTCCTGGGCGTTACGGGCTTTGGTGCTGAATTGCCGCGGCCCTTTGCTCAGATATTCCTTGCCGTAGAGGCTCTCCACACAGCTGCGTGATGCGTTGATCGCCTGATCCGACAAGTGAACCGAGTCGGTCCGCATGTAGGTGATGAAACCGCGTTCATAGAGTCCCTGGGCACAGCGCATGGTTTCCCGGGCGGAGAGGCGCAGCTTGCGATTCGCCTCCTGTTGGAGGGTGCTGGTGGTGAAAGGAGGCACCGGCTTGCGCACGGTGGGCTTCTCCTCCACCGCATCCACCGTCCAGGCGTTGGATCGCACGGCTTCAGCCAACGCCTTGGCTTCGCTCTCACTGAGCAACCGCACGACACTGCCCGCCTTCAGCCCACCGGTGCTCTCGTCGAAGTCGTTACCGGTGGCGATGCGCTGGCCACCCACGTGGGTGAGTTTCGCCTCAAAGGCACTGCCCGACTGTTCAAGCTGGGCCTTGAGGTCCCAGTAACTGCCGCTGCGGAAGGCCCGGCGGGCCCGTTCCCGTTGCACCAGAAGTCGAACCGCAACGGACTGCACCCGTCCGGCGGACAGTCCCCAGGCCACCTTTTTCCAGAGGAGGGGCGACAGGGTGTAACCCACGAGGCGATCCAAAATTCGCCGGGTTTCCTGGGCATGGACCAGCTCCATGTCGAGGTCACGGGTCTGATCCAGCGCCTTACCGATGGCCTCCTTGGTGATTTCATGGAACACCATTCGCTTCACCGGCACCTTTGGCGCTAGCAGCTGGAGCAGGTGCCAACTGATGCTCTCGCCTTCCCGGTCTTCGTCCGTCGCCAGCAACAGCTGATCAGCACCCTTGAGGGCATCCTTGAGTTCGCGAACCGTCTTCTTCTTGTCCTTCGGGACCACGTACAGCGGCTCGAAATCCGCGTCGGTGTTCACACCGAGGTTGGCCCATTTCTGCCCCTTGGCCGATGCCGGAATCTCGCTGGCGTTGTTGGGGAGGTCGCGGACATGCCCCATGGAGGCTTCAACTTTAAATCCCTTGGGAAGGACACCACGGATGGTCTTGGCCTTCGTGGGACTCTCAACGATGACGAGGGTGTGCGCCACTAGCGGCAGGTAAACCGTTCCTCTTCTTTATCGCACCGAGCAGCGCTCTGCATGACCGTCAGCGCGTCAAGCGCCGCTACAGTCGGCGCAGCGCAACAGTTCCAGGCTGCCATGCCCGATATGGGTGCTTCCCTTCTCTCCACCCAGGCCATGGCTGCCCCTGGTGAGCTGCTGAATCTCTCTCTCAACGCCTCCGCCGTACTGCCTGAAGCTGCAGTACTGCTGGCGATGATCGCCACCCTCTTGGTGGACTTGGCCGGCGAAAAGGTCGCCACACGCTGGGTGCCGCCGATTTGCTACCTCGGCCTGGGGACCTCCCTGGTGCTGCTGGCCCTGCAGTGGAACGCACCCCTGGAACCCTCGTTCCTGGGAGCCTTTCTCGCCGACAACCTGGCGGTGGCCTTCCGGGCTGTGATCGCCTTGTCCACGCTTCTGTCGCTGCTGATCAGCTGGCGTTACGCGGAGAAGAGCGGCACGCCTGTTGGCGAGTACGCCGCCATCCTTCTCGCCGCCACCCTCGGCGCCATGCTCCTTTGCGGGGCAACGGATCTGGTGAGTGTGTTCATCTCGCTGGAGACGCTCTCCGTCGCCAGCTATTTGCTGTCGGGCTACATGAAGCGGGATGCCCGCAGTTCGGAAGCAGCACTCAAGTATTTGCTTGTGGGATCGGCAGCCGCTGCTGTTTTCCTCTACGGCTCCTCCCTGCTGTACGGCCTGAGCGGCAGCACCAGCCTCGACACCATCGGCCTCGCCCTGCAGACGAGCACAACACCTCTTGCAGCCTTGGCCTTGGTGTTTGTGCTGGCGACCGTGGCGTTCAAGATCGCAGCTGTTCCCTTCCACCAGTGGACGCCAGACGTCTATGAGGGCTCACCCACTCCTGTTGTGGCCTTCCTCTCCGTGGGCTCCAAGGCGGCTGGATTTGCCTTAGCCCTGCGCATCCTGGTGGGCTGCTTCGGCGCTTTCGACGCTCAATGGAAATTGCTGTTCACCGTCCTGGCGGTGTTGAGCATGACTCTGGGCAATGTTGTGGCCCTCGCTCAGACCTCGATGAAGCGAATGCTGGCCTACAGCTCGATTGGTCAGGCAGGCTTCGTGATGATCGGCATGGTCTGCGGCACCGAGGACGGTTTCGCAGCCATGGTTCTCTATATGGCGGCCTACCTGTTCATGAACTTGGGGGCCTTCGCCTGCATCATCCTCTTCTCAATCCGGACGGGAAGTGACCGGATCTCCGATTACGCCGGGCTTTATCAGAAGGATCCCCTGATCACCCTTGGCCTCAGTCTCTGCCTGCTTTCCCTTGGTGGAATCCCACCAATGTTGGGTTTCTTCGGAAAGATCTATCTGTTCTTTGCCGGTTGGGCGAACCACGAGTACCTGCTTGTGGTGGTCGGCCTGGTCACCTCTGTGGTGTCCATCTATTACTACATCTCTGTGATCAAGATGATGGTGGTGAAGGAGCCCCAAGAGGCATCCGATGTGGTCAAGGCTTACCCCGACGTCAACTGGTCGTTGATGGGGATGCAGCCTCTGCGCGTTGCTCTGATCGGCTGTGTGGCCATCACCGCCGTCGGTGGAATTCTCTCCAACCCCCTTTTCCAGTGGGCCAACACAGCCGTTGCAGGAACACCACTGCTTCAGCAGGCCATCGCCCTGTCTAGCTTGAAAGGCCTTGGCTGAGGGTGAGGGGTCGCCAGCACCGGTCGCTGAGCTCCGCGGGATCAGCAAGATCTACGGATCAGGAGATCTCGAGGTCAAAGCCCTTGATCAACTGAATCTCACCGTTCGGGAGGGTGATTACCTCGCGGTGATGGGGGCCAGTGGCTCCGGCAAGAGCACGGCGCTGAACATTCTTGGTTGCCTCGACCGGCCCACCAGTGGCACCTACCGGCTCAATGGGATGGCTGTTGAACAGTTGGACGACGATGCCTTAGCCGACGTCCGAAACCGGTCGCTCGGGTTTGTCTTTCAGCAATTCCACCTGCTCGGCCACGCCAGCGCCATGGAGAACGTGATGCTTCCGATGATCTACGCGGGGGTACCCAAGGACGAACGGATCGAGCGTGCCCAAGCGGCCCTCAGCCGCGTTGGCCTGGCGCAGCGTCTAGAGAACAAGCCCAACCAACTGTCGGGAGGGCAGCAACAAAGGGTGGCCATCGCCAAAGCCATCATCAATCGCCCCAGTCTTCTACTGGCAGATGAACCCACAGGAGCGCTGGATTCCAGCACCACCGCCGAGGTGCTGGAGCTGTTTGATGAACTGCACCAACAGGGCATCACCTTGGTGATGGTGACCCATGAGGACGATGTTGCGGCCCGAGCGCAGCAGATTGCTCGATTCCAGGATGGTCGGGTACTCACAGGCTGCCCACAATGAATGCAGTGCCACTGCGCCAATGGAGGACACCCCCAAGGCTCTTCGTGTTGCACTCGTGGAGGATGACCCGCGTATTCAGCAGCTGATCTGCGCTGAAATCACCGATGAGGGGCACGAGTGCGACAGCTTCGGCTCCGCGGAAGACTTTCTCAGCGCAGCCAGCTGCGATCGCTTCGACCTGGTGCTGCTGGATTTGATGCTGCCGGGGATGGACGGCTTGACGTGCCTGAAACAGCTCCAACTCAAGGCTGCGCCTGAGCCAGCCCTGAGGGTGGTAATCGTGACGGCTCTCAATGATGCCGCCAAGCAACGAGAAGCTCTCTCTTACGGAGCAGAGGCCTATGTGCTCAAGCCGGATCTGTTCGAATAGCTAGCCGCAACTGCTCTAGACGCGTTCGATGCCCTGAGCTTCAGGAGCAAGCGCACGATCGTGCTCGTTCCTTGCGATGAAGGCTGCTGGTGGAGGCTCAGCATTCCTCCACACCCCCTAACCAGTTCTCGCGCCAAGGCGAGCCCTAAACCAGGGCCCTCCACCTTGTCGCCATCGCGCTCAGGCTTGCGCCCCGGAAAAACGGGGAAGACCACCGTTCCAGATCCTCTGAAGACACAGGGGGATCAAGGCTCTGACTGGAAAACTCCAGGATGCAGTGTCCAAGCCCGTCGTCTCCAGCAAGGCTGAGTTCGATCGGCATGGATTGATCGGCGTGCTGGCAAGCGTTGTCCAGCAACTGGCCCAACGCCAGCATCAGGGCCCTTGGGTCGGCTTGAACCACCAGATCGTCAGCACATTCCAGGCCCTGCAGCATGAGATTCGGAACCAACTCCCGAGAGGCGTGATGCCATCGATGAAGCATCGGAGCCAAGAGATGGTCACCACAGCTGACCACCTCCGCATCCACCTCCAAGCGCGTGAGCAGCGAGAGATGGCCTAGTAACTTCTGGATCCGCGCCGTCTCCTCGCGGGCCATCGTGAGGCGAGAGCTGACGGCCTGGGGGAGATCGCTCAGACGAGCCATTCGTTGCAGGTTCCCGCTCACGACCGTCAGGGGCGTGCGCAACTCATGGGTGAGATCAGTCATGAAGCGCTGCTGCTGAACCAGCGCCCGTTCTTCGGGGCTTAGGTCGCGAAACGACACCAGCAGAAACGGCGACTGAATCAATTCCACCGGCCGCCAACACAGCAACTGCACCTGTGATTCATTGCCGTTGGGAGACAGCATCTGGCAGCGGCACTCTCCAGACGTCCGCGGCAGAGGGACCTGTGGATCCAACAGCTGGAGGGCCACCTTGGCGTGGGCATCTAAGGGCCTGAGCTTCAGAACATCAGCCAAGGTTTGATTCACCACCTGAATCGGCACGCCACCAACAAAGAGTTCGGCAGAGGCTTGATTAGCCCAGTGAATCCTGCGATCCAAATCAACAATCACCATCGCTTCGCTAGCCGCATCGAAAGCGACCTGAAGCATTCCCAGGGACTAACGCAATTGCGCAATCAGTTCGCTGTCCCTCGAGGATGACGACGATGAGGCTGAGCTGTTCATGCCGAATCGCTCATCTCAGCTCAAGTCCACCAACGGTCGCAGCATTGCAGCGAACGACCAGCTGCCGTCACTGTGCTTCTCCACCACGATGAAATGTTCGCTCTCAATGGCATGCCCATCGGAGCAAAACGTCGCCAGTTTCAAGGGGTAATTCAGCACCTTGGACACCTTCGTCAGCTGGAAACGGGCAAACCCGGCGTGATGGGAATCGCGGAAGCTTGACGGCAAAATCAGACCAAGGGATTGACCAATCAGGGCGGCTTCGGTCTAGCCGTAGACGGCCTTGAAACGGTCATTGATTTCCTGCACGATCCCCAAGGCATCGGCACGAACAAAGGGAAGGCCTTCCTTCTCACGCAGTGCTCGGATTCGATCTTCCGTCCAGGCTCCTGGGGTCGACATAGCGAAGAACAGCCGATTTCAATGTAGGGACAAAATCAGTGAAATCTCTTTTGGTGCCTAGAGTGGATTGAGGTTTTAAGGCCGGATGTCCCTGGAATCCTAGCCCCGTCTCCGTGTCCTTCTTGTTGACGACAAACACAAACTGACTGATCTGCTTCCTCTGGAGCTTGATGTTGAGGGATATGACGTTGATGTTGCCTCTGACGGAGCCAGCGGCCTGATCCGCAGCCGTACTGAACCCACTCCCGACCTGACCGTCCTGGATTGAAACCTGCCGGACTTCAGCGGCATCGACATCTATCAACGCATCCGAGCCGGGGGAATCACTATCCCAATCCTGATGCTCATCGGGCACAACGAGATCACCGATCGGGTCAAAGCCCTCGATGCCGGCGTTGATGATTACCTGATCAGGCCTTTTTCCATCGACGAATTAATGGCGCGCCTGCGGGCCATGCACCACCGCGCTGAAACATTCTCAGGGCCCGTGAGCGGCTCCGACGTCAACGAAATTCTCAAGGTCGCCGACCTCAGCATGAACACGCGAACCCGTGATGTGACGTGGGGAGATCGTGCCATCCGACTGTCGGTGAAGGAATACGACCTGCTGAATTTCCTAATGCGGGGCGGAGGCCGCGTGCTCGAACGTCAGGAGATCATGCACGGTGTTTGGGGAGAAAATGTTTTATGGGGACGACAATCTTCTGGACGTCTATATCCGCTACCTGCGCCAAAAAGTCGAACTGAAGTCGCTATCTCGCTCGGCGTAGCACTGGGTTAGGGCTGATCGCGTTCAAGGCTGCGCAACACCTGGCCCAACAAGAGCGAAACAGGATCGTTGTTGGCACGCATCACGGAGGAAGGATCCAGATCTCCAGGATCAACGGCCTGCCAACCTGCCCGCGATGGTGTGTGCAACTCGAAATGCAGGTGCGGCCCTGTGCTGCCGACGCGGCCAATCACCTTTCCCTGGCGCACCGGCTGACCGGGTCGCACATAGATCTCCGAGAGATGGCCATAGAGCACGCGGCGCAATGGCTCGGCATGTTCCAATTCGATAGCGACGCGATACCCACCGGCAAGACCACTGCTTAAGACCTGCCCCGAAAGAGCAGCCACCACCGGCGTGCCCTCCGGTGCTGCAAAGTCCCGACCGGCATGCATCAGCCAGCTCCCCAGAATCGGATGCAGACGCCAACCAAACCCACTGCTCTTAAAAGCGTTTCCAGCCACCGGGAAAAGTAGTTGACTGTCGCCGGCTGGGCAGCGGACGGGGCGTGACCGCAAAGACAGATTCCAGACGAAAGGTGCCGCCATCGCGGGCGAGAAGCGCTGATACGGGAACACGCAACGGTTAACGGAAGGGGATCAGACGAACCCGGGCCGAGGCCGGTGCCCCCGGCGGACGCCTGGCCACCCCGGAGGCGCAGTCTTGCCGGGACAGAGGACCAGTGCGACAGGCCTCTTCAAAACGGCTTCGTTCCATGGGAACCGCCGAGCCACCGCCCCGGAGCAGCTTGCGCTCCTGAGACGTGATCACCCGTTGGCGAACCAGACCATCGAGAGACTGCTCAAAACTCTGCGCAGCCGCGGCTGGAACCAACATCCAGATCAGCGCGAACCAAGCCAGCAACGGATGAGACGGCTGTGCCAAGGAGTCCTATGGATGAGACACCAAATCAAGGCCAGCAGCGCCAGGTTTCGGTCCTTGAACCCTGACGCAATAGAAGCCCTCCATCGCGTTCAAGGCCAGCAATCCTCCAGATCTGACCGTCTTCAGGATGGACGAGCTGATCGGACCAGAGCCGGGCCTGAACGCCATCGAGGCACCAGGCCCCATCGCCTCCGACGCCGTGACAGTGATCTAAGGCCAGCAAAACCTCCGCCGTCCACCGAAGTGGATCCGCAGCCTGCTGCCCTTCCAGCCTTCGCAGGGCAATGGCATGACCAGGAACTGAATTCCGCACATTCATGCCCAGGCCGATGCGCAGCAAACGCAGCTGGGAGCCCCGCTGCACCACCCCAGGCAGAAGGCCCGCCAATTTGCGGCCGTTCACGAGCAGGTCATTGGGCCATTTAATCTGAACCGAAAGGCCCCGCTGCTCAAGCCGTTGCACCACCGACAGGGCCAGCGCTAAGCCAAGCAAGCCGGCCTGACTGGACCCATGGCTCCACCAGGGCAATGCAGCACTGATCCAGACACCGCCTGGCGGAGAAACCCAGGTGCGTCCCCACTGGCCGACTCCCCGGCGCTGATGGGTAGCAATAACGGCACGAGGCCCCGTCAATGAGGGCTGATCGCGCAACCAGGTCCCCAGCAGCTCCTCCGTACTGCCGCACACAGGCACGTGCCAGATGGTCCAGTGGCGTGCCGAGGGACCAGCGAGGCGGCGATACGTCGCCATCAACCGGCCACCACCATGGTGAGGGCATCGATGTTGCAGCATGCGTGGATCAGTCATCCATCGCATCCGCGAGACGCGACGCAGCGTCCACCAACTCATTCACCGGTCGCACCAGCGCCATGCGCAGCCACTGGCGACCACCGCCACCAAACCCGGACCCAGGGGTCAAGGCTGCACCACTGCGCTGAAGCAGTTCCCTGGCGGCATCTTCATCATTCCAACCCCGACGATGGGCCGCATCAGGCAAGGGGAACCAGAGGTACATCGCCATCTCTGAACAGGGAACCGACCAACCACGTGCCCTGAGGGTCTCGACCACACGATCCCGTCGTTCGCGGTAGATCGGATGCAGTTGCCGCGGCCAATCGGGGAAGCGTTGCAAGGCCTGGATCGCACCCTGCTGCAAGGCCAGGCTCTGGTTGAAATCGATGACGGCCTTGACGCGACGCAGTGCCGCAATCAGCGGTGCAGCACCAACCGCGAAACCGAGCCTGAATCCCCCAAGGCACCAGCCCTTCGAGAGGGAGAAGAATTCAATACCGCACTCCCTCCAGTTCGGGGCCTGCAAAAGAGAGGGAGGCTCTCCATCCAGGGCGAGATCCACATAGGGATTGTCGTGAGCGATCACCACGTCATGCCGAGCCGCGATCGCCGTGATGCAATTGAGATCCTCCTGATTCCCCACCCGAGCTGAAGGGTTGTGGGGATACCCCAAAACGAACAGCTTCAGTTG
Organism: Parasynechococcus sp.; assembly: GCF_042954245.1. Lineage (GTDB taxonomy): Bacteria > Cyanobacteriota > Cyanobacteriia > PCC-6307 > Cyanobiaceae > Parasynechococcus. The sequence goes on along the minus strand of NZ_JBGKDP010000203.1, from coordinate 261 downwards.
ATCCCAAAGCTGAGGGCTGATGGTCGTCAGATCCGGCCGCCAGTTGTTTTCGGGGGAAAGGGCCAAGGCCTTGGTCCGGGCTCCCGCCAGGTGCAACCCACCGGTATGGGACGGATAACACGGGTCTAGATGCAGGGCCGCGTCACCGGGATCAAGCACCGCCAGCGGCAGATGGGCGGTTCCTTCCTGGGATCCCACCAACAACTGGACCTCATCATCAGGATCCACCGCAACGTCGAATCGATGGCGACACCAGTCCGC
>NZ_JBGKDP010000202.1:0-9091 GCF_042954245.1 Parasynechococcus sp. | reverse complement strand
TCCAGGACCAACTGCCCGGCTTCGACAGCGGCCTGGCCATGGCCTGTATCGAGGAAGACCTCGGCGCACCGGTGGATGACATTTTCGAGCAACTGGACCGGGAACCGATCTCAGCCGCCTCCTTAGGTCAGGTGCACAAGGGAACCCTCAAGGGTGGCGCAAGGGTGGCGGTGAAGGTGCAGCGCCCGGGGCTGCGCGAACAGATCACCCTGGATCTGTACATCGTGCGCAACATCGCCGCCTGGTTAAACAGCAATATCGGATTGATTCGCAGCGACCTCGTCGCCCTGATCGATGAACTGGGGCGACGGGTGTTCGAAGAGATGGATTACCTCAACGAGGCCTCGAACGCTGAGACCTTCGCTGAGCTGCATCAACACAACCCTCGCATCGCTGTTCCGACGATCTATCGCAACGCCACCAGCCGCCGCGTGCTGACGATGGAGTGGATCGACGGCGTCAAGCTCACCAACCTGGATGCGATTCGCGAGCTCGGTGTGGACCCGGACGACATGGTGGAAGTGGGCGTGAACTGCAGCCTTCAACAGTTGCTGGAGCATGGCTTCTTCCATGCGGATCCCCACCCCGGCAATCTCCTGGCTTTGGAGGACGGTCGCCTCTGTTATCTCGACTTCGGGATGATGAGCGAAGTCAGCCGCGAGTCACGCACCGGCTTGATTCAGGCGGTTGTCCATCTGGTGAACCGGAACTTCGGGAAGCTCTCCAAAGACTTCGTCACCCTGGGGTTCCTGGCGGAAGACGTAAACCTGGAACCGATTGTTCCCGCCTTTGAGAAGGTCTTCAGCCAAGCCTTGGAAGCAGGCGTCAACCACATGGATTTCAAAGCGGTCACCGACGACATGTCCGGTGTGATGTACAAATTCCCCTTCCGGGTGCCGCCTTACTACGCCCTGATCATTCGGTCGCTGGTCACCCTGGAGGGCATCGCCCTGAGTGTGGATCCAAACTTCAAGATCCTCGGTGCTGCCTACCCCTACTTCGCTCGACGGCTAATGGAGGATCCCGATCCCCAACTGCGTCAGAGCCTCAAGGAGATGCTGTTCGACGGGGACGCATTCCGTTGGACCCGTCTGGAAAATCTGGTGTCGAGCGCTGCCAGCCAGGCCCAGCTGGATCTGGAGGCCTTGCTCGATCAACTGCTCGACTTCCTGTTCTCACCGAAGGCAGGACTGCTTCGGGAGCAACTGGTGGCCGCCACGGTTGATCGGCTTGATGCCCTGGGTTGGTCAACGATGCAACGCCTGGGTCGACGCCTCCCCAAACGACTGCAACCCTCCGCCATTGTCCAGACACCTCCCGGGCTCTCCGATCCACTGATGCAACTGGAACCGGTGCGGGAGTTAATTCAGGTATTGCAATCGTTGCCGGGATTCACACCCGAGCTTCTGCTGCGTCGAATGCCAAGGGTGCTCAATGAACCGGACACGCGGCGCATGGGCTTCAAAGTGGCTCAGGGACTGGCCGAACGGGGAGTTGTCCGCCTGGTGCGGGTCGCCGCTGGAGTTCCGGCCTAACTTCCGGCCAACACCTTCAGCGTGATGCTCCTCAAGCCCTTCTCCCGTTCTTCCCTGCTGGCTGTGGCGGCAGGGCTTGGGCTGAGTTGGAGCAGCGTCATGCAACCCCTGCATGCCGCCACGGAAGTCGCGCTGGTGAGTGATGCCTTCCGCCGCTCCATTCCCGTGAAGGAAATTGAACACCTGGCCGAAACCGGTGAAGCCACCGGTCTGCTGGAGGCTCTGCTTGAGCTCTCCGAGCAGGACCCCAACGTGGTGTCGCAGAGGCTCAACCAGAGCCTCGAGCTTCCCCTGGTGCTCACAAGCCGTCTGATCAACACACGGATCGGTGAGGCCATCCTGCGTCGTGTTGCACGCATCATTCATCCGATCTACACACCGGAACCTGAGGTGAGTGTTCCGGCGATCCGCGCCGGATTGATCAGTGGATTGCAGAGCGAAGATGGCCTCACGGCAGTGAGCTTTTTGAAGGGCTACCCCAATGCCGTAATGGCAGTGAATCTTCCGGCTCTGTTTGGAGTGATCGAAAAAGCGGAATCAATCGCCGGCCTAGTGCAGTTTTTCTCCGACTCCCCCTTGGACGGATTGAAGGAAGCGCAACCCTGACCAAGCACTGATCGGACGCCGCCTAGATTCCGGCAATCCCCCCATCCCAGCCGGTGTCCCTGTTTCAGAACCTCCGTCGGCGTTTCACTGCTCCCCCTGTGATGCAGGACTGGCCTGGACTGATCGAGGCCTATCGCAGCTGGCTGCCCGTCAGCGATGCGACCCCGGTGATCAGCCTGCGTGAAGGCGCTACCCCTCTAATTCCCGTGCCATCGGTTGCAGAACAGATAGGCAAGGGCGTGAAGGTGTTTGTGAAATACGACGGCCTGAACCCCACAGGGTCCTTCAAGGACCGGGGCATGACCATGGCCATCAGCAAAGCCAAGGAAGCCGGTTGTGAAGCGGTGATTTGTGCCAGCACGGGCAACACAAGCGCTGCTGCTGCGGCCTATGCCAGGCGGGGTGGGATGCGTGCCTTCGTCTTGATCCCGGACGGCTATGTCGCCCAGGGAAAACTAGCTCAGGCTCTGGTGTACGGGGCTGAGGTCTTGGCGATCCGCGGCAACTTCGACCGCGCCCTCGACATCGTTCGGGAAGCGGCAGAGAAGTATCCCGTCACCCTCGTGAACTCGGTGAATCCCTACCGGCTGCAGGGGCAGAAGACGGCGGCCTTCGAAATCGTAGATGCCCTCGGAGATGCGCCCGACTGGCTGTGCATTCCCATGGGCAACGCAGGGAATATCACCGCCTATTGGATGGGTTTTCAGGAATATCAGCAGGCCGGCCGGATCCGCAGCCTGCCCCGAATGATGGGATTCCAGGCCAGCGGATCCGCCCCTCTGGTTAACAACACCACGGTGACGGACCCCGAAACCATCGCCACCGCTATCCGCATTGGTAACCCAGTAAACCGAGCCAAGGCCCTGGCAGCACGCGAAGCCAGCAACGGCGCGTTCCTGGATGTCACCGATGCGGAAATCATCGCGGCCTACAAGCTTCTGGGCGGCCAGGAGGGAATCTTCTGCGAACCCGCCAGCGCTGCCTCTGTGGCAGGCCTGCTCAAGCGCAAAGATGAAGTGCCAGCCGGCGCCACGGTGGTCTGCGTTCTGACCGGCAATGGCCTCAAGGATCCCGACTGCGCCATCAGCAACAACACCGCCGCCTTCCACACCGACCTCAATCCCGATCTGGGTACCGTCGCCAGTGTGATGGGCTTCTGACACCGCCTTCCATCAACGCGCTTCAGCCCCCCAACAGGGGCTTTTTTGTGGCCATTAAGACAAAACCAACCGACAAAGCGGCTGCGGAAAACACTTTAAAACCATCCCAACATGCTGTGGAAAACAAACCAAAACAATCGACCTGCTTGTCGTGCGAGTTTTCCACCCGCTGTGAAGAGGTGGAAAACAAGGTCTCACTCCCCGTCCTGTGAAAAATTCTCCTCAGCCCTGGCTCATCGAGAACTTGCATGAAAGCTGGGTTTTGAGTGTCTTTCCCCCTTTTCCCCAAGCCCTACGGCGATTATTTTTGTTTTTATTTTTTAAATCATTAACAACTAAAGAGCCGAGCAGAGACTCCCAATGCGTGGGCCATTGCACTTCCCCTCAGCCTGTGAAACCGTGGGACACCTCAGCGCGCTCAGGTCTTCAAGACGATGAAGGTGGTCTGTTCACAGTCTGAACTGAATGGCGCTCTGCAATTGGTGAGCCGTGCAGTCGCCACACGCCCCACCCATCCGGTTTTGGCCAATGTGTTGCTGACCGCCGATGCCGGCAGCAACCGCCTCAGCCTCACTGGTTTTGACCTGAGCCTGGGAATTCAGACGTCTCTCGCCGCCAGCGTGGAAACCAGCGGCGCCATCACACTTCCGGCCCGGCTGCTGGGAGAGATTGTGTCCCGCTTGTCCAGCGATTCTCCGGTCACCCTCGCCGTTGATGATTCCGGTGAGCAGGTTCAGCTCACCAGCCTCAGCGGCAGTTATCAGATGCGCGGCATGAGCGCCGATGACTATCCCGACCTTCCGATGGTGGAGAGCGGCATGACGCTCAAGCTGCAACCTGAACGGTTGGTGCAGGCGCTCAAAGGCACCCTGTTTGCCAGCAGTGCTGATGAAGCGAAGCAACTGCTCACCGGCGTGCATCTCAAGTTTAACCAGCGGGCTCTGGAAGCGGCTGCCACCGATGGTCACCGCCTTGCGGTGCTCAATGTTGATGATGCGGCCGTTACCGACGCTGTGGATGACGAGGGTTTCGCGGTGACGCTCCCATCGCGCTCGCTGCGGGAGGTGGAGCGGCTGATGGCGTCCTTGCGGTCCGATGAACCGGTCAGTTTGTTTTGTGATCGCGGCCAGGTGGTGTTTCTTGCGGTCGACCAAATGGTCACCAGCCGCACCTTAGAAGGTACCTATCCCAATTACGGCCAGCTGATCCCCGATGGTTTCACACGCACCTTTGGAATGGACCGTCGCGCCCTGATCGCTGCTTTGGAGCGGATTGCTGTGCTCGCTGATCAACACAACAACGTTGTGAAATTCAGCAGTCAGTCTGAGGACGGTGTTGTCCAGATCAGTGCCGATGCGCAGGATGTGGGCAGTGGCTATGAGTCGCTTCCCGCGAACTTGGAGGGTGACGCCATGCAGATTGCCTTCAATGTTCGCTATCTGCTGGATGGCCTGAAAGCCATGGGCTCTGATCGGATTGTGCTGCACTGCAACGCGCCCACCACGCCGGCCGTGCTCCGTTCCGATGAAGCGTCCGAAGCCTTCACCTATCTGGTGATGCCCGTTCAGATTCGTTCCTGATGTGTCGCTACCGGATCAGCTGCTTCTCAGTGATCTTCTGAGTCATACGGTCCGTTGTGATCTGGGTCTGGATCACGGGCCTGGGGTCATGGCTTGGATGCATCCGCCGGTGCATCGTCTGCTGGGCTGGGTTAGCCGTCCATCGGCCCTGCGCATGTCACGGGATGTCTGGCGTTTGAACCAGTGTTGTGGTTTGAGCGATCAACAGGTGTTTGTGCGTGGCGAGCCAGCAGTCACCGATCAGGTGACCCTGGAGCGCTTACCCACGCTGATGGATGCAGCCTTGCTGGACCGCGACGGTGAGCGGATCGGCAGCGTTGTGGACCTTGATTTTCGACCTGCCGATGGCGCGATTCTTCACTATCTGATCGCCCGCAGCGACCCGCGTCTGCCGGGGAGTTCCCGATGGTGTTTGGCTCCCGATCGCATCCTTGATCAACAACCGGGTCAGATCCAAACCGGCCTGATGGGATTGGACGATCTGCCGATGGCCCGCGCCAGCGTTCGTCAGGATCTGCTCCAACGCACCCAACACTGGCGAGATCAGTTGCGTTCCATGGGTGACCGTGCTAGCGATCGCCTGGAGGGTTGGTTGGATGACTCGCCCATCGATGAGCTGCGATCGGAAAGCGTGCGCTCCACATCCGACTACGACGACGAACCAGAGGATGTGTCTGGACCTGAGGTCTGGGACGATGAAAGCTGGGATGAGACCCCCTCCCGTCGCCGCCGCGAGGACGAAGACCCCTGGGTCTGACGGGCGGTCGGCAACACTGGGGGGAGGTGCTCCGCGATTCGTGGTTTCCTCCCCTGCGTACGACATAGCTGCAGCCCTGAAGCAGGAAGGACTCAAGCCCAGTGACTGGGATGAGATCTGTCGGCGGCTCGGCCGCGAGCCGAATCGAGCCGAACTGGGCATGTTCGGCGTGATGTGGTCCGAACACTGCTGCTATCGCAATTCCCGGCCCTTGCTGAGTGGCTTCCCCACTGAGGGACCACGCATCCTTGTGGGACCCGGCGAAAACGCGGGCGTGGTTAATCTCGGAGGGGGCCACCGGTTGGCCTTCAAGATCGAAAGCCACAACCACCCCTCCGCCGTCGAACCCTTTCAGGGGGCCGCAACAGGGGTGGGCGGCATCCTGCGTGACATCTTCACGATGGGGGCCCGTCCAATCGCGCTGCTGAACGCTCTGCGCTTTGGCCCTCTTGAGGATCCCGCCAACGTTGGCCTGATGGAAGGCGTTGTGGCCGGCATTGCCCATTACGGCAACTGCGTTGGGGTGCCGACGGTGGGTGGCGAGGTGGCTTTTGATCCCTCCTATTCCGGTAATCCGCTGGTGAATGCCATGGCCCTCGGGTTGATGGAGACTGAGGAGATCGTCAAATCTGGCGCGATCGGCGTCGGCAATCCTGTGGTGTACGTGGGCAGCACCACCGGTCGGGACGGCGTGGGGGGAGCCAGCTTTGCCAGTGCTGAGCTCAGTGCCGATTCCCTGGATGATCGCCCCGCCGTTCAAGTGGGTGATCCGTTTCTGGAGAAAGGGCTGATCGAAGCCTGTCTTGAGGCCTTCGCCAGTGGTGATGTGGTGGCCGCTCAGGACATGGGCGCCGCTGGTCTCACCTGCAGCTGTTCGGAAATGGCTGCCAAAGGGGGCCTGGGGGTGGAACTGGATCTGGACCGTGTTCCGGCCCGTGAAACCGGGATGACGGCCTACGAGTTCCTGTTGTCGGAATCCCAGGAACGGATGTTGTTCGTGGTGAAGGCCGGCCGGGAGGACGCATTGATGCAGCGGTTCCGTCGCTGGGGCTTGCAGGCGGCGGTTGTGGGCAAGGTGCTCCAGGAACCGATTGTGCGGGTGTTGCATCACGGTGCCGTCGCCGCTGAGGTGCCGGCCACGGCACTTGCCGATGACACCCCAATCGAACAACATGCCCTACTGCAGGATCCCCCGGCAGACCTTCAGGCGCTCTGGAGCTGGACCGAGCAGGAGCTTCCGGAGCTGAGCGATGCTGCGGCAGCCCTGCTTCAGCTTCTGGATGACCCCACCATTGCGAGCAAGCAGTGGGTTCACCGTCAGTACGACCAGCAGGTGCTGGCCAACACGGTGGTCTCGTCCGGGGCAGCTGATGCCGCTGTGGTGCGTCTGAGACCTCAGCAAGGTGATGGATCCATGGTTGCATCCAATCGTGGTGTTGCCGCCACGGTGGACTGCCCCAACCGTTGGGTTGTCCTGGATCCTGAACGTGGCGCTCAGGCGGCTGTTGCCGAAGCGGCACGCAACCTGAGTTGTGTTGGGGCGGAGCCCCTGGCGGTGACCGACAACCTCAATTTCCCGTCACCGGAAACACCCAAGGGGTTTTGGCAGCTGGCCATGGCCTGCCGCGGGATCTCTGATGCCTGCTGCGCCCTCAACACCCCCGTCACTGGCGGCAATGTCTCGCTTTACAACGAGACCAAACAGGACGACGGCACGATGCAACCGATCCACCCCACGCCGGTGATCGGCATGGTTGGTGGTGTGGATGACATCACCCGTGTGACTGGCTTGGCTTGGCAACAGCCTGGCGATGCGATCTTCCTCATCGGTGTTCCGCCGGAGGATGGTGCCGATCCCAGCCTTGGTTTGGCGGGCAGTGCCTATCAGCAGCAGATCCTTGGCTCCTTGGCCGGACGACCGCCCAAGCCCGATCTTGCCGTCGAAGCAGCGGTGGGGCGTTTGGTGCGTGAGGCCATTGCTCAAGGTCTGTTGGCCTCTGCCCACGACTGCAGTGATGGCGGCTTGGCAGTGGCGTTGGCTGAATCCTGCATCACCTCTGATCTGGGCATCAGCGTGACGCTGTGCACAGGCTCAGCGCGCCTGGAGCGGGTTTTGTTCGCCGAAGGCGGCAGCCGAGTGATTGTGTCGGTGAATGCAGCACGCCTCCCTGCATGGGAGCAGTTGATCGGATCCAATCCAGCGCTCTGCGTCACCCAGCTGGGCAGCGTTGCCGCGGAGGCTCGATTGGTGATCCGATCCGAATCGGCTGTTCAGCTCGATCTTGAGGTGCAACGCTGTGCTGCTGTCTTCCGTGATGCGTTGCCCCGACGGATCCATTCGGAGTGATTGAGTCAGGCGTTGCCTGACGGTCGTTTCTCTTCCTTATCTCTCTGACTTCGGATTCATCATGTGCGGCATTATCGGAATGTTCTGTGTTGACTCAGTCAACCAACAGGTCTACGACAATCTGCTTCTGCTTCAGCACCGTGGTCAGGACTCGGCAGGGATTGTCACGATGGATAATCACACCTTCCATGTGCACAAACAAAGGGGACGTGTATGTGAAGCCTTTCGCACCCGAGACATGCGAAAGCTGTTGGGCAATGCCGGAATCGGTCACGTTCGTTATGCCACCCGTGGTGCTGCTGCGTCAGAAGAGGAAGTTCAGCCGTTCTATGTGAATGCCCCCTATGGCATCACTTTTGTTCACAACGGCAATCTCACCAACACCCTTCAGCTTGAGCAGGATCTGTTCAATATTGATCGTCGTCACACCAATTCCACCAGTGATACGGAGATGTTGGTCAATGTGTTGGCCACGGAGATTCAATCTCAACTCACAGGACGTGATCTGACACCGGATCAGTTGTTTGATGCGGTGGCGTCACTCCATCACCGCGTTCAGGGCTCCTACGCAGCGATCGCTTTGATTGCGGGCCACGGAATGCTGACCTTCCGGGATCCCTATGGAATTCGCCCCCTGATTCTCGGCAGGCGGCTGTCTGAACAGGGTCGTGAGGAGTGGATTGTCGCCAGTGAATCGCTGGTGATTGAAAACAGTGGTTACGAGATCGTTCGCGATGTTGACCCTGGTGAGGCGGTGTTCATTGACCTTGATTTGAATTTGCATCAGCGTCAGTGTGCCGAGTCTCCTCGCTTGATTCCCTGTGCTTTTGAGTACGTGTATTTGGCGCGGCCGGATTCCGTCATGAACGGCATTTCGGTGTATGAGTCGCGATTACGGATGGGTGATCGTCTGGCTCAAACCATTGCCGAAACGTTGCCGGCTGGTGATATCGATATTGTGATGCCGATTCCTGATTCAGCAAGGCCTTCGGCGATGCAGGTGGCCAAGCAATTGGGTCTCGATTATCGCGAAGGCTTTTACAAAAACCGCTATGTCGGTCGAACCTTCATCATGCCCGGTCAAGCTGAACGCAAGAAATCAGTTC
>NZ_JBGKDP010000201.1:0-1858 GCF_042954245.1 Parasynechococcus sp. | reverse complement strand
CCGAATTGCCGAATTCGACATTCTCTTCGGCCGCGGCATCAGCACCCTGGGCTGCCTTCTGGATCTGGCTGAAGAGACGGGTGTTGTTGTCCGCAAGGGCGCTTGGTACAGCTACGAGGGAGACAACATCGGTCAGGGTCGCGATAACACCATCTCCTGGATGGAGGAGAACCCGGATGCAACGGCCACCATCGAAACATTGGTGCGTCAGAAACTGACCGAGGGCTCTGAGGTGAAGGCGAATTCGATGCGCCCCCTCGCCGCCGCTGCGAAGACGGCTGCTGCCGATAAGTCGGCTCCCGCCAAGGCCTCAGAGGCGGCGGCCTGATTTCAGGCGGCCTGGGCTAGGGACTGCATGGCGCGGACCTCCTGGCCTTCCTGGGCCAAATCGGCCATCCGCTGCAATTCCTGGATGGCTTCGGCTCCCTCCAGCTTCACCAGTTCTCTGCCGTTGCGGGACTCCACCCAGCTGATGCCGAAGTCGGAGACAAGAAAGCGCACCATGTGGCCATCGCCGATGTCAGCCACAAACGAAGCTCCATGACCATCGCGGCCGTCGCCACAGGAATAACAGGTGGCTGTAAAGCCTGCGCTTTGAAGGCTGCTGGCGAGGGCCTGCAGGCTCATCACCAGGTCTTCAACGACGGATCGGTAGTGCTCGGCTAGGCGCGGAAACATGACTGAGCCTCCATTGAGATCCAGTCTAAAGGTTTTCTTTTGTTTTCGTTTGTTGGGTTGAGCCGGTTCCTCAGGGGGTATCCGCAAGCGTCCACCAACCGGCCGCTGGGCCGATGAAGCGCACCGTGATCCAGAGCACCACCATCCCTCCGATGCCGATCCAGGCGCCGCGGGTGGTCACCGCCATGAACTGCTGCGTCTGGTTGCGGGTCAGCGGAAGCCAGGACACCACCCGTGGGGAGGTGTCCACAGCTTTGGTTCTGGCCTTGGGCTGACGGGGGGATAAGCCCTGGGCAGCCCGGCGGCGTGCTTCTCCCATGCACTTTTGAGCGTTGCAGGGAGGTTAGGCGTTGTTCACTCCGGCAGCAGTCGCTGCAATGGAATCCAAGGTTCCAGTCGATGCAGCACCTGATCACCCCAGCTGCGCCCTCGGAGGCGGCCATCGAGGATGGCCAGGCGACCACTACTGCGGCGCAGCGGTGCAATGGCGGCGGGGATCAGGCTCAGGGCTTCCGGCAATAGCAGGGTGCGGAACCAATCCTCTCCCTGTTGTTTCAACCGTTCCACCCGAGCCGAGGTAAGCGGATTGTCCAGGCTGGCGATGGGGAGCATGCCGACAATCAACTGTGCTGGGGCCGGTAGCTGCTCCTGATGCTCCAGCCACCAGTCCCAGCTGCAGGTGACCACGCCATTGCTTTCGGGTGCTGTCGACTCCTGCACCACCCGGCGTCCGAATTCCGCAGCCAGGGCGCTGGTCAGCTGGCGACGCAGCTGGTTGTCATTAACAAGAACGATGGTGAGCCCCGCTTGGCCAAGGATGAGCCTTCTGCTCTCCTCCAGGAGATGTTGGGCGTAGATCCGTGTGTTTGGCAGCGGCTGACGACGCGGGGCATAGAGGGGAAGCGGTTCATTCAGTTCCCGTTCTCGCAGTGTTGCCCGCACGTCGGGGAACACGCCGGCCTGTTCAAATTCCAGATCCAGCTTGGAGTTGTCTCCATTGCTGCTGAACATCAGGCAAGGGTGATCCAGCAGCACCCCTCGCAGCAGTTGGAGTGGTTCGAGGGGGGCCAGCTTCCAGCGCCATTGGAGTAGCCGGTGATCCAGTTCAGCCCATTGACTCCACTCCGCTGGGTTGATGCTGCGGAGGGTGTTCCACGGCTCCGGGCTGGCTGGTATCAGC
>NZ_JBGKDP010000200.1:0-9887 GCF_042954245.1 Parasynechococcus sp. | reverse complement strand
CGGAGATCAACACCATTGCCGTTGGACATGGGCCGCTGTTGCGGCATCACCTCAGCCACTGGGTCAGCGACTACCGCGAGTGGAGTGGCCAGCGCAGTAAGGGCGAGAACTATGCCGCCGTCTGTTATCTAAGCCAGTACGGCTTCTCCGGTCAGATCAGCCTTGCCATTGCCCACGGCATCGGCAAGGCTGATACCCAGGTGCAGCTGGTGGACCTGCGGGCCACCGACCTCCAGGAACTCGCCGTCCTGATCGGCGATGCCAAGGCTGTTGTGGTGCCGACTTGGCCCGCAGAACCGGAGCCGGATCTCCAGGCTTCCATCGGCACCCTGCTGGCGGCCCTGCATCCCAAGCAACTGGTGGGGGTGTATGACGCCTTCGGCGGCAACGACGAACCGATCGATGCCGTCGCCGATCAATTACGCAGCCAGGGGCAGAAGCAAGCCTTCAGCCCTCTGCGGATCAAACAGCTGCCCCAGGGCAGCGACTACCAACGCTGTGAGGAATCCGGCACCGACCTCGGCCAGCTGCTGACCAAAGAGAAGACGATCGCGGCGATGAAAAGCCTCGATGGCAACCTCGACAAAGCCCTTGGTCGCATCAGCGGTGGCCTCTATGTGGTGACCGCCAGCCAGGGAGAGGACGAGTCGCAACGCCGCAGCGCCATGGTGGCCAGCTGGGTGAGCCAAGCCAGCTTCGCCCCACCGGGCCTGACCATCGCCGTCGCCAAAGACCGTGCGATCGAAGCCCTGATGCAGGTGGGCGACTGCTTCGTACTGAACGTTCTACGGCAGGACAACCACCAGCAACTGATGCGTCATTTCCTCAAGCGCTTCCCCCCCGGTGCCGATCGTTTCGCTGAGGTGAACGTGCTGGAGGGAACCGCCGATGGCGGCCCGGTGCTCACTGATGCTCTGGCGTTTCTGGGCTGCCGGGTGGAGCAGCGGATGGAGGGCCCCGACCACTGGATCATCTATGCCGTGGTGGAACAGGGCAACGTGGCCGATGCCGAGGCCAGCACCGCCGTACACCACCGCAAAGTGGGGAACCACTACTGATGAGCGTGACCAGCACCGCAACCACGCGTCGCACGATCCAGCTGCCGATCGACGATGGGGTCGTTGGTCTCCGCGGTCTGAGCCCCCAACGGCACCGCTTCGAACTGGAATACGCCCTGGAGCGGGGCAGCACCGCCAACAGTGTGTTGTTCGAGGCCGGAGATGGCGACCCTGCCGTGCTGGTCCACCCCCCGGGGGTGGCATACAGCGCGGCCTTTCTGCCGGTGCTTGCCGAAGCACTGCCCGGCAGCGACGCACCGCTGCTGGTGGTCGTGGGCCACGTCAACCCCAACCGCGTTGCCCTGCTGCGGGATCTGGCGGAGGCCTACGCCGGCCTGGAACTGATCGTCTCCAACCCCGGCGCCAAGTTGATCGAAGAGCTGTGGAGCCAACGCAAGCCGGCCCCTCCCGGTGAAACGAGCGAGCAACCACCACTGCCAGACCTACCGCCCCTGCGGGTGATCCGCCAGGAACAAACGCTTCCCCTCAACCATCAGCGCAGCTTGATGCTGCTGCCGGCACCAACCCCCCGCTGGCCAGGCGGGTTGCTGGCCTTCGAGGAAAGCCTGGGCCTGCTGATGAGCGATAAGTTCTTCAGTGCCCACCTCTGCACGGACAGCTGGGCTGAAAGCAGCCGCAGCAGCACCGAAGAAGAGCGCCGTCACTTCTATGACTGCCTGATGGCCCCCATGGCCCGTCAGGTGGATACCCTGGTGGAACGGCTCGAAGAGCTCGACATCCGCACCATCGCACCGGGCCATGGGCCGGCGATCGAAGCCAGTTGGCGCAGCCTGCTGAATGACTACCGCCGCTGGGGCGAAGGCCAGCAGAACGCCAGCCTGACGGTGGCCCTGCTGTTTGCCAGCGCCTACGGCAACACCGCAGCCATTGCTGATGCCCTGGCCCGCGGGGTCAGCCGCACCGGCATCCGAGTGAGCAGCTTGAACTGCGAATTCACCCCCGCCGATGAACTGGTGAGCACAATCCAGCAGGCCGACGCCGTGTTGATCGGCTCACCCACCCTGGGGGGCCATGCCCCCACACCGATCGTCTCGGCCCTGGGCACCTTGTTGGCAGAAGGGGATCGCAACAAGCCCGTGGGGGTGTTCGGCAGCTTCGGCTGGAGCGGCGAGGCGGTGGATCTGCTGGAAACGAAGCTGCGGGATGGCGGCTTCAGCTTTGGCTTCAAGCCGATCCGGGTGAAGTTCAGTCCGGATGCCGCGCGGGTGAAGGAGCTGGAGGAAACCGGCACCCGTTTCGCCCGCCAACTGCTGCAGAGTCAGAAACGGGCGCAACGGCGCAGTGCGGGGGGCTTGAGCGAAAGCCGCAGCGATCCAGCAGTGCTGGCCCTGGGCCGCGTGATCGGCTCCCTTTGCGTGCTCACCACACGCAAAGCCGATCTGAGCGGCGCCATGGTGGCCAGCTGGGTAAGTCAAGCCAGCTTCAATCCCCCCGGCATCACCGTGGCTGTGGCCAAGGACCGTGCCGTGGAAGCGCTGCTGCACAAGGGCGATCGCTTCGCCTTGAACGTGCTGGCCGAAGGGCGCGAAACCGCTCTGATGAAGCAGTTCCTGCAACCGTTCGAACCCGGTGCCGATCGCTTTGCGGGCCTTGAGTTGGACACCAGCCCCGCCGAACAGCCTTTGCTGCCGGATGCTCTGGCCTGGTTGGACGGCAAGGTGAGCCAGCGGATGGAATGCGGCGACCACTGGCTGATCTATGCCGAAGTGGATCGCGGCAGGGTGCTGGATGCGGAGGGCAGCACCGCAGTGCACCAACGCCGCAGCGGCGCCAACTACTGAGCTGGCAGCCTGAGCCGGCCACCCGAACCCTCGACTAACTCATACTCACTACGAGTTAGAACTAGGCTGGTGGAACGATCGCTGGTGCCATCGATGGACGTTTCCAAACCCTCCACCCACGCCAACCTCGAGGCCACTTTCGGCGGCGAGAGCATGGCCAACCGCAAATACCTGTTCTTTTCAGAAGTGGCCAAACAACTGGGCCACAAGGACCTGGCCAAGCTATTTCGTGACACCGCAGCGCAGTAAACGGAGCACGCCTCTGCCCACTTCCGCCTGCTGCACCCTGAGTTGGTGATGAGCCATCCGGAGCAGCTCAGCGACGAGGAGAAGCACGCCATTCTGAGCCGCTGCCTGGAGCTGGCCATTGAAGGCGAAACCTACGAGTACACAACGATGTATCCGGAATTTGCCGCCCAGGCCCGGCAGGACCGGGACAGTGGAGCCGAGGCGGAGTTCGCCGAGCAAAGCAGCGAATCCAAGGAGCATGCCGGCCTGTTCCGCACGGCCGCCAAGAACTTCGGCCTGCTGACCCCGATCGAGCAGCATCACGCCGAAACCTATGGCGTTGCCCTCGAGGCCCTGCAAGGCAAGGGCACAGCAGGCCAGGCCGATCAACCGATCCCGGGCAAGTGGATCTGCAAGGTGTGCTCGATGATCTACGACCCCGCCGAGGGGGATCCGGATTCCGACATCGCCCCAGGCACCCCCTTCGAGGCCATTTCCAACGATTGGCAGTGCGCAATCTGCGGCTCCCGCAAAGCCAGCTTCGTTCCCTACCGCGAAGCCGAATTGAAAACGGCCTGACGCCCTTGCACGATTCTATCAAGAGCCTTCGTCTCCATGCCCTCTCTGATCTCATCGTTCTGACAGCGAGCAATGGCAAGAATCTCAAGCTGGCGGAACGCTTCGTGCAGGCCGCAGCAGCTCAGAACGCCAGCGCCGAACTGATCGACCTCACGCAGCTCGACCTGCCTCTATTCACGCCGCGAGTCCAGGTAGCAGGGGCGGGTCCTGACCTGGCGCCCCTGCACGACCTGCTGCACCGAACCCCACGCTGGGTGATCTGCGCCCCGGAGTACAACGGCTCGATTCCGCCGTCGCTCACCAATGCCATTGCCTGGCTCTAGGTGACCGACGACGACTTCCGATCCCTGTTCAACGGACGGCCGATCGCCATGCCCACCTTCTCCGGCGGTGGCAGCATGGAACTGCCGGTGTCGCTGCGCATCCAGCTCACCCACCTCGGGGCCCAGGTGGTGGGGCGTCAGCTGCTGAGCAACCACGCCAAACCAGCACAGGACGACAGCATCAGCGACCTGGTGCAACGGCTTCTGGAGATGCAACCCCTCCAACTCTGAGTGCCCCATGCCCGGACGCCCCCCTCCAACACGTCAACCGTGATCCTGCGACCCGCAGACCAGCGCTTTCACAGCCAGCTGGACTGGCTCGATTCCTGGCACAGCTTTAATCAAGATCCGAACTGGATGGGCTTCGGCCCCCTGCGGGTGATCAACGACGACATCATCGGTGCAGGGAAGGGGTTCGGCATGCACTCCTACCGCGACATGGAAATCATCACGGTGATGGTGGAGGGGGCCCTGACCGATGCCGACTCGATGGGCAACAACGTGGTGCTGCGCGCCGGCGAGGTGCAGCGGATGAGTGCCGGCAGCGGCATCGTGCACAGCGAAATCAACCAAACCGGCGAGCCCTGCAGGCTGCTGCAGATCTGGATTGAGCCGGCACAGCTGGGCATCCAGCCCGCCGATGAGCAGAAACCCTTCGCGATCGGCGAGGGCTGGACGCCCCTAATTGAGCCAGACGCCTCCGGCGAGGCGGCGATGGCCATCGAACGTCGCGTGCGCCTCTGGCGTGCCCAGCCGCAACGTCAACAGCCATTGCCATTACCCGCCGCCAAGGAGCGATTGCTCTGGATTCAGGTGATTGATAGGGAGCTGACGCTCAACAGTGAAGGCTCCCCCGAGCAGTCGCTGCCGCGGGGCGATGGGCTGGGTCTGATCCAAGACGGATCAACGCAAGGCGAACTGGTCAGTCTTGGTGAACGCGCCGACGTGCTGCTGTTTGCCCTGGCATGAAGCAATCCGGAAAAGACTGGTGCAAGCGCGAAACACCAGTTTTATGCCCTGAAATGACGGAGTCACTTCCAAATAATCCCTAGAGTGATGGGATTCATGAACGGCCAGGAGGCCTCGGTGCGGTACCGCGGCTTTCTTTTGATGACTCAAACCAACCGGAGCTGGCTGGTGAGGCCGGAACGCAGGCCGACCTGCTCACTGGCCGACGTCAAAGGCCTGCTGGACTGGCGTCTTGCCCAGGAAGAATCTGAAATAGGCGTGGCCTGAACTCAGGCCGCTGCCGGCGGTGGGGTTGGATCGCCCACCGGTTGAAAAGGAAGCACCAAGGTGGCCCAGTGATCGGGCCGCTCAGGCCGGCTTCGACGGGAACGGCGGGTACCGAAAGGAACCCGAATCACGTTCGTTCCTTCAATTGACAAGGTGTGGCCGCGATTGAAGGCCGATTCCAAACCGTCCGGAAGTTGAGGAAGGGCAGGCCCTTCAACTCTGCTGAGCGCAGATTTCTTGTTGTTGTCCCGATCCATGGTGTCCCCCGACAGACGAATCAGTCGTCGAATAGTTTGACCGAACTCGCAAGGGCGATGAACGGAGTCAAGCCAATTTTTCCACTTTCAGTGAAAATTTACACGCTCTGAACCCCTTGCACCAGGGCTTCAAGCCGCCACAGCCACCGCTTCAACCGACGGACAGGTGCACACCAGGTTGCGATCACCAAAGGCGTTATCAATCCGTGCCACAGCGGGCCAAACCTTGCTCTCTTGCTGACCCTCCATCGGGAAAGCGGCCTGCTGACGGCTGTAGGGACGATCCCAATCATCCGCTGTAATGGCAGCCAGGGTGTGCGGAGCACGCTTCAGTGGGTTGTTCTGGGGATCGCTGGCACCGGTTTCAATGGCGCGAATCTCCTCGCGGATCGCCACCAGGGCGTCGGCGAAACGATCCAGCTCCGCCAGGCTTTCGCTTTCGGTGGGCTCCACCATCACCGTCCCCGCCACCGGCCAGCTGACGGTGGGCGCATGGAAGCCGTAGTCCATCAAACGCTTGGCGATGTCATCCACATCGATCCCCGCATCCCGTTTGAGCGGGCGCAGGTCAAGGATGCATTCGTGGGCTACCCGGCCGGTGCTGCCACGAAACAGCACGGGGTACGAGGCGTCGAGCCGATGGGCGAGGTAGTTGGCCGACAACAGCGCCACGGCACTGGCCTGCCGCAGGGCCTCCGCCCCCATCATCCGCAGGTACATCCAGCTGATCGGGAGGATGCTGGCGCTGCCGAGCGCTGCTGCGGACACAGGACCGATGGCCGATGCGGCGCCGGCCTGCAAGGGATGGCCCGGCAGGAAGGGGGCCAGATGCGCGGCCACACCAATCGGCCCCACTCCAGGACCACCGCCTCCATGGGGAATGCAGAAAGTCTTGTGCAGGTTGAGGTGGCAGACATCGGCACCAAAGGCACCGGGACGGCAAAGACCCACCTGGGCATTGAGGTTGGCCCCATCGAGGTACACCTGACCGCCGTGCTGATGCACCACCGAGCAGATCTCACGGATGCCTGTTTCAAACACGCCGTGGGTGGAGGGGTAGGTGACCATCAGCGCCGCCAGCCGATCGGCGTGCTCGGCCGCCTTCGCCGCCAGATCATGCTGATCGATGTTGCCCTCGTCATCACAGGCCACGGCCACCACCTTCAGGCCGGCCATCACGGCACTGGCAGGGTTGGTGCCATGGGCACTGGTCGGGATCAGACAGATGTCGCGATGGGCTTCACCGCGGGAGCGGTGCCAGGCGCGAATCACCAGCAGTCCTGCGTATTCCCCCTGGGAACCGGCATTGGGCTGTAACGACACCGCGGCAAAACCGGTCAGGGCAGCCAGCCATTGCTCAAGATCGTCGGCCAGACGGCGATAGCCCTGGGCCTGATCGGCTGGGGCAAAGGGATGCAACGCCGCAAACGCAGGCCAGCTCACCGGCTGTAGCTCAGCAGCGGCGTTGAGCTTCATGGTGCAGCTGCCCAACGGGATCATCCCGTGCACCAGCGACAGATCACGGCTCACCAACCGCTGGATGTAGCGCATCAGCTCCGATTCGCTGCGGTACTGGTGAAAGACCGGCTGGCTCAGCCAGGGTTGGCTGCGCTGAGGCAGGGAGAGGGACGGGGGCTGCTCAGCCTCAAGCTCCGGGGTGGCTTGACCGCAGGCCTCGGCCAGCAGTACGAGGAGGGCTTGCAACTCCTGTTGATCCGAAAGCTCATCGAGGCTGATGCCGAATCCGGTGGCGTCCGCCGGCGCTGCACCGTCGGGCAGCACCCGCAGATTGAAACCAGCCGCTGCGGCAGCGCAGTGCACAGCCGGTGCCGACGCACAACGGACGGTGACGGTGTCGAAACGATCAGCAAAATCTAGCGGATAGCCGAGGGCACGCAGGCCCCGCTCCAACTGGCTGCGCAGGCCAACAATGCGCTGGGCGATGGCCTGAAGACCGTCGGGCCCGTGGTGCACCGCATAAAACGAGGCCATCACCGCGAGCAGCACCTGAGCCGTGCAGATGTTGCTGGTGGCCTTGTCGCGACGGATGTGCTGCTCACGGGTTTGCAGCGCCAAGCGCAGGGCCGAGCGGCCTTCCGCATCCTTGGATTGCCCTACCAGACGGCCGGGGATCTGGCGCTTGTAGGCCTCAACCGTGGCGAAGAAGGCGGCGTGAGGACCACCAAATCCCATCGGCACCCCCAGGCGTTGGGTGCTTCCCACGGCAATGTCGGCCCCCAGGGATCCCACAGGCGCCATCAGGGTCTGCGCCAGAGGATCGATGGCCACGGTGGCCAAAGCACCGGCAGCATGGGCCGCTTTGATCACGGCGGTTGGATCCCAGAGGCATCCATCAGCACCAGGCAACTGCAGCAAAACGCCGAACACCGACGCATCGATCGGCGCCTTGACCGGGTCGATCCGCTCGAGGCTGATGCCGAGGGATTCGGCGCGGGTCTGCAGCACGGCCCAGGTTTGGGGCAGCACATTGGCGTCCACCAGGAACCGGGTCGCCTCAAGGCGACGGCACACCCCGAAGCTGAGGCTCATGGCCTCCGCGGCGGCGGTGGCTTCATCGAGCAGCGACGCGTTGGCGATCGGCAAGCCGGTGAGCTCACTGATCAGAGTTTGAAAGTTGAGCAGGGCCTCCAGACGTCCCTGGGCGATTTCCGCCTGGTACGGGGTGTAGGCGGTGTACCAGGCCGAATTTTCAAAAACGTGACGCTGAATCAGGGCCGGGGTTGCCGTGCCGTAGTAACCAAGCCCGATCAAGGAGCGACGTAGTGTGTTGGTCTCGCTCAACTGCTTCAGCTGCTGGAGGGCCTCCGCCTCTCCACAACCCTCGGGCAAGGCATCGACTGGCGGCAGGGGGTCAAGGATGTCGGAGGGCACGACATCAGCGATGAACTCTTGTAGATCGCTGTAGCCGAGGGCATTCAGCATGCGGAGTTGTTCCGCCTCGCTCGGGCCGATGTGCCGCTGCGAAAAAGGAGAAATCAACGTCGAATGCAGCAGCCCACGCGGAGATCGTAAGAGCGACGGCCCGAGGCTGATGTCAGCCGGCGTTGACCTTGGCGTCGTAGACCTCCGCGGTCATCAGGCTGTCGAGCTCGGAGGGGTCCGACGGACGCAAGACGAGAAGCCAGCCCTCGCCATGGGGATCGTTCTGCAGTTCCTCCGGACTGGCCAGCACCGCTTCATTGCGTTGCACCACCTCGCCAGCAATCGGTGTATACATGTCTTCCACGGCCTTCACCGACTCCACCGATCCGAAGCTGGTGCCCTTCGCCAGGCTGGCGCCCACATCCGGCAGATCCACGAACACGATGTCGCCCAGCTGATCAACGGCAAAGGCACTGATGCCCACCCGCACCAGCTCACCGTCGGCATTGGCGTACTCGTGGCTGTCGGCGAAGCGAAAAGAGTCGGGGAACGCGAACGCCATCGACGCAGTTTTAAGTGGTCCCAGTCTGCGGGAGATTGATCAGTCCTGCCGCATTGAGGTCACACAACGCACGGGAGAGGGCCAGGCGAATGTGGACGCGATGGGTGCCGCCCTGCACATAAAGGTTGAACGGTTCCCGCAACGGCGCATCGGCCGAAAATTCACTGGTAGAGCCATCGATGAACGTTCCCCCAGCCATCACCAGATCAGCGGCATAGCCCGGCATGGAGGCAGGCACCGGATCGAGGTACGCCCCGATCGGTGACATCGCCTGGAAGGCACGGCACACGACTTTGAGAACTTTCGGACTGCCCAGCCGCACCGCCTGAATCAAATCGCTGCGCACGGCCCTAGGCGTTGGATTGACGGGGAACCCCAGCCGCTCAAACACCCCCGCCACAAGATCGGCACCAATCAAGGCCTCCGACACCATCTGCGGTGCCAGGAAAAGCCCCTGCAGCACCAGACGCTGCAGGTCAAATCCCGTGCCGCCCTCACTGCCGATGCCCGGCGCCGTGAGCCGGCAGCAGGCCTGCTCCACCAGATCGGCACGTCCTGCGATGTAACCGCCGGTGGGGGCGATGGTGCCGCCGAGGTTCTTGATCAACGATCCAGCGATCAGATCCGCCCCAACCGCCGTCGGCTCCTGCTCCTGCACCAACTCGCCGTAGCAGTTGTCAACAAAAACAACACTCTCGGGCTGACGGTCATGGATGCGCCCACAAAGGCCGGCGATCTGCTCAACCGTGACTGACGGACGCCAGCTGTAGCCGCAACTGCGCTGGATCAGCACCATCCGGCAGGGCTTCTCCAGGGCTTGGCTCAACGCCGCCTCATCCACCGCCCCATCCGGCTCGAGATCGATCTCGTCGTAGGCAACCCCGAACTCTGCTAGGGAACCCTGGCCCTTGCCGCGAAGACCGATCACCTCCTCAAGAGTCTCGTAGGGACGACCCGTG
>NZ_JBGKDP010000199.1:0-11043 GCF_042954245.1 Parasynechococcus sp. | reverse complement strand
AGGAAAGTGAAATATCTATATGGTCATTGGGTGCATAGCGAACCTGCATAAAGCCCTTGACGTCGGTCCGCTTGTAATCAGTTTCATGACTATGCGCATGGTCATAATCGTCGCCGTGGTCATCTTCATGATCTTCGGAGTGATCATCTATGTGGGCAGCGCCATAGAAGTGTTCAGCTTCTCCCCAAACCAAAGCAGGTCCAATGGCAGCTTCGATCGCGAAAGAGCCGCCATTGTCGAGGCTCCACTCAAAAACGCCACCAAACATGCCATCAATGGCATAGTGCTTTGGTTGGTCTTCAAGCTTGTTATCAAAACCACTATGGCCCTCGATGGTGATGATCGGGGTGAAGTCGAATTCACCGGCTTCAAGAACTTCACCCGATCCACCATGGGAGCCATGGGCTTCGGCAGGTGAAATGGAAGCGAACGGGCTCCACAGAAGAGCCAGAAGGGCAAGGCGTGAACGGAACATGAGACAAGACGGAAGAAAAAAGAAGACCAAAGAGAAAGGGAGCATTACGTCACCGGATCGATGACCACTTCGCGTTCAATGCATTGGCTCCAGCGGTGTCGCAGGAACCGCCCTGGCCATTGACGATCGTGCAGACGTTGAGGGTCGCCGTCGAAACAGCATTGCGACCGGCAGCAATGCCCTCCCCATAGAGCGGTGTGATCGCAATCGGCAATCCCGTGGACTTGCTGATGCGCCTCAGGGTTTTGTTCGGGGTTACCGCAGGAGAAAAGATGGTTTTGGCACCAGAGGATTTCACCTCCTGAGTAATTTTTTTGAGGCTGGAGGGCCTCAAAACACCGCCGGTGGTATGGCTATCCAGCATTGCAATCTCAACAAGTCCAAAACGATCGGCGAGATGGCTGTAGGTCCCGTGATCGGTCACCAGGACCCGCTGCGCCGAGGGCAAAGAACGGAACTGCTTGGCTTCCCAGCCCTGAAGAGCTTGGAAAACAGCCACAGCACGCGCTGTGCGTTGCTGCAAAGCCGCACGATCACTGGCCGGCAGCACGGGGGCCAGAGAACGGGCGATGACCCGCACCATGGCAGCGGAATTGGCCGGATCGTGCCAGACGTGGGGGTCGCTGCCGCCATAGGACGGCAGGGCGACTTCACCGACTGCCACGACTGTTCCCGGTGCCTTGAGTTTTTTGGCGGAAGGGGTCAGCCCGAAACCGATGTGCAGAACCAGATCACTCTTGGCGATCTGACTGCGATCACTGGGCTTCAAGCGATAGGAATGGGGATCACCACCGGGGGTTATCAGGCACGTCACCGAAGCGGCACCGGCAGCCAGGGTCCTGGTGAGATCGCACAGCGTGCCGTCGACGGCCACCACCACAGGTTGAGCCGTATGGGCCGGAACAACGGTGGCGCCAAGGGCCAGGACAACACCGACACCCACTGATCGAATCAGGCCAGCTCCCATGGACGACAAACTGAGAATGATTATCACTTACTGCATCGCGTGATTCCGCGCCAGCATGGAGTGTTCAAAACAACAACAGGCCAACGCCAGGCTGCGAACAAGTTGATGAGCCATTCGTCGTGCGTGCTGAGCACAACCGAGCTGTGCTTCAGCTACGGGGGTCGCAACACCGTTGACCGCGTCAACCTGCAACTTCAAGCGGGAACGCTGTCGGCGCTGGTGGGTCCCAACGGAGCCGGCAAGTCAACCCTGTTGCATCTGCTCGAAGGGCGACTGAAACCCAGCCAAGGAACGGTCTACTCCAGCAAGCCAATCGGCCTGATGCTCCAGCGGGCAGCGATTGATTGGTCGTTTCCGATCACCGCCCGCGACATGGTGAAGCTGGGGGCGCCCCAAAAGGGCAAAGCCACAGCAGCGGACCACTGCGAACAGCTGCTGAAACGCGTCGGCATGGGAGCCATGGGATCACGGCGCCTCAACCAGCTCTCCGGCGGCCAACAACAACGCGTCCTGCTGGCCAGAGCGTTGATGCAACAGACCGACATCCTGCTGCTGGACGAACCCTGCAGCGCTATCGATCCACCGACGCGAGACCATCTGCTCAAGGTGATGCGGGATCAGGCGGAAGCAGGTCAGACGCTGCTGGTGAGCAGCCATGACTGGGGCAGCGCCCTCGACAGCTACGACCAGGTTGTTGTGATGGACGGCCAAATCCTGGCCAACGGATCACCCAACACGGTTCGAAAAAAACTGAGCGACCTGACTTGCATGATGGGGAGCCACTGTTGTGGTTGAACCCGACATCTGGTGGCTTCTGCCACTGACGATCTCGCTGTTGATCGGAGCCATCTGTCCAGCAACTGGAGCGTTGCTGATCACTCAACGCCGGGTACTGCTGGCCAACCTGATGGCCCATTCCGTTCTGCCCGGTTTGGTGATCGCTCTGGCCATCGGCATCGACCCAAGCATCGGCGGCCTTATCAGTGGACTGCTGGGCGCCCTAGTGGCTGAACGCTTGAACCGGAGCTTCAAAGGCAGAGAAGAGGGCGCCATGAACACCGTGCTAGCCGGCTTCACCGCCCTGGGCGTGCTGTTGGTCCCTCTACTGGACGCCCGGGTGGACCTAGAAACGATTCTGTTCGGCGATCTACTGGCCGCCAACGCGACGGATCTGCTGCGGACAGCTATCTCAGCCAGTGCCCTGTTGGCGATGTTGGTGTGGGGCTACTGCGACCTGGTGTTCGTTGGCATCGACCCCGAGGGAGCAGCCATCGCCAAACGACCGGTGCTCTTGATTCGGCTGATCTGCAGCCTGATCACTGCCCTTGTGGTGATCAGCGCCATCACTGCCGTGGGTGTGATTCTGGTGATTGGCCTGCTTTGCGCTCCGGTGCTGATGCACGTGGAGCGCGGCCGAAGCCTGAAAGAACTCATGCTGCGCAGCGCGAGCACAGGCCTGCTTTTATGTGGCGGCGGGATGATGCTGGCGATTGCTGTTGACCTACCCCCAGGCCCACTGATCGGAACACTGTGCTTGGCACTTCTGTTCACCTACAAAGCCAACACCGCAGAGCAAAAGTGATGAAGGAGGGGGGCCTATTTTATGGTCTTTGCTTCAGGAACATCCGATCAAGGCATCCGCCTCATTCTCCGCATCAATGTGCGTTCTTACTCCAGGCGGCATGTGCGCCGAAAAGCCAGAAACAAGACCGTCAACATTGACGCCATGCCCAAGTTGAACAGGGCGATCAAGCTTACATCGCTCATAGCTCCGTTCACCCGGTTACAGAACAATGGCAAACCAACCACCAGCCAGGTCTGCAATCAATCCGCAGGCGAGCGCTTGAAGAACAAATTGGCCTGAATCTTTCTTTTCCCAACGATTAATGGCCTTCGGTGCCGTAACAAACGGTTCTTTGTTCCTGATTAGTTTATCGATGTATCGCTCGACGAACCGATCATCAAGATCGAGCCGACGAAGCTTCGATCGAAGCTGGTTGAGTTCAAACTGATTCGTCATCAAGAAACCCCCACAGCTTCACAGCTACTGATCATTGAAGAAAACTCCGAACGAACTGATGTTGAACAGATCAACCATGCGTCCATGGAGCCAAGAAAATATTGAAGATCCAAGACCTTAGCGAGACTGCAGTTTCCATGCGGCTCAACCGGTTGCAACAGCTCATTGCAGTCAATTTAATCGATCCAAACTCGATTGATCGACAGCACGTTCATCAAAATCCCTAAAAGCCTTTGGCACTCCTTCGTCGCTTCGGTTGCATCATCTCAATCGTCTTAGGTTTTGTCTTACTGGAATACCAAACGCGTTGCGCTTCGTCGTAGCTCTCGACATCCTTGAACGACCCATCACACAACCACACGCGGCAGTGGTGACGGTCATAAGGATCGAAGCTGGTTTCAGTGAACTGTTTCATGCAGTCGTACAACGATTATGTCAAGCAGGATCTGCTGGTCAGTCAGATCCAAGCCTGGTGAATGCTTCGCGACGAGGATCTCGATACCACTCCGCTACATGCGTACCCCATAGCCCTTCCCAGTGAAAGAAGATCACGCCATGACCACGCTGACGGGCCAGGCGGACTTTTTGCTCCAGAACGGCTATCGAGGTGGTACATTTGCCAAATCCCGCTAACACGCTAATCTGCCAAGGGATTTCCCAGCTGCGGGCTTTGGGCAGAGCTGGCTAATCCAGGTCTTTGGCAAATTCTCGAACGGAATGGGCATGGTTCTGCACCACCAATTCTTCGATCAGCCTACCCAGAGCTCCCAGTCCTGCAGCCAGAGGTTGTAGACCGAACGGGGGCACCTGGAGACAGTCTGATGCCGCTGGAGAGGCGTTCCTGCTTGAAACGTTGCCGCAATCAGATTGCTGTGATCCCGGGGAAGCGCCAGTCGCGTCTCTTGGCGGCATAGCCCCACAGTAGCTAGATCATAACCGAATTGAACCGGCCAGGCGAAATGATCGTCCAGTTGCAGGCCGTCCATCGGACAGTGCTTCAAGGTTTCCACCACCAACCCGATGAAGCGAGCACGAACCTCCGGATGAGCCGGATTGAGCCAAGGCATCCGATGGTTGCCATGCATCCTCATCCAACGCTGGCCATTGGCTTGAGCCAATGGCCAGCTGGGGTTGTCGCGCACAACGGATGAATCGGCCGGCTCCATCAGGCCGTACTCAAACCAGGGCATCACCTTGATGCCGCGGCGCCGACCTTCCGCAGCCAGTGTGCAGATGGGGTCAAGACCGATCCCAGCCTTCTGCAGCGGAGGCTCCACTGGAGCGAAGCGGCTGCGATGGAACGTGGTGCCTCGGCTCCAAACATTGGGCACAACACGATTGAACCCCGCATCCTGCAGCTGCTGCATCGCAACTGTGTGCGCTTCCGGTCATATCGGAATTGAGCTGGCTGAGGCTGTTGGTCAGCCACACGCCCATGGTGCTGATCGGAGCAACCGGTCCAATCGAGACTCGACCATCAGAGAGGCCGGAAGTCCTGCCATCAGGCTGGCCAGAGCAACACCAATCAGAGGCCTCCACCGCTGAGCCAACGCCGCTGAAGCACCGGGACTCAAGGATGGCTCGGATCAACCGTGATCAAGCCGAACCAAGCCCGCTCATTCAAGCGTCTATGGCCCGGAAGCCAACGATCAGCGGAACATCGAGCTCACGGAGCTTTCTTCGTGGATGCGCCAGATGGCTTCCCCCAGCATGTTGGCCACGGAGAGCACCTTCAGCTGAGGGAAGACCCGATGCTGCGGGATCGGAATGCTGTTTGTCACCACCACCTGCTCAAACAGGCCCTGAACGGACAGGCGTTCACTGGCAGGGGGAGAGAACACGGCATGAGTGGCGCAGGCCAGCACCCGTTTGGCTCCTTGCTTCCGCAGCAACCGTGCACCCGCACAGATCGTGCCGCCGGTGTCAATCATGTCGTCGATCAGGATCGCCGTCCGCCCCGCCACATCACCGATCACTGTGAGGCTTTCAGCCATGTTATGGCCGGTGCGGCGCTTGTCGATGATCGCCAGCGGAGCATCGTTCATCTGCTTGGCAAACGCCCGGGCCCGCGCCACGCCCCCCACGTCCGGAGACACAACAACAACATCTCCCAGATCCTGGGTGGAGAGGTAGTCCACCAGCACGGGGGATCCGTAGATGTGATCGCAGGGGATGTCGAAGTAGCCCTGAATCTGAGCGGAGTGCAGGTCCATCGCCAGCACACGGTCAACACCGGACTTCACCAGCAGGTTGGCCGTGAGCTTGGCGGTGATCGATTCACGACCAGCGGTTTTGCGATCCGCCCTAGCATAGCCGTAGTAAGGTACCACAGCGGTGATCTGCCGTGCGGAGGCCCGTCTGCAGGCATCTACCATGATCAGCAGCTCAATCAGGTGGTCGTTCACCGGCGCGCAGGTGGGTTGGATCAGGAACACATCGCAGCCACGGATCGACTCCTGGATCTGCACATAAAGCTCACCGTCGGCAAAACGCTTGCAGACGCGAGGACCGTCGGGCACCCCCAGATAGGCGGAGATCTCCTTGGCCAGAGCAGGGTTCGAGGTGCCACTAAACAGACGCAGGCGGTGGCTGTCAGGGGTCATCTGCTCCTGTTCGGAACGGGCTGCTGTCAGGAAACTGGTCACGGCGCCCGCGGAACGAATTCTGCTGTAATCCGATGGTAGAGGTGAGCAGTGCTCCGATGTCCACAGGTTTCCCAGTGCTGGTGTATGCGGGCCCCCTTCCTGAACTCAAAATGCGCCAGGCATGCGAAGCCCTGGCACGCGCTTGTCGATGCCCTCTAACCACGGTGGCCAGTGGTGCATCACCAGTTGAAGTCCTGCAGACCAACCCGTCGGCAACAGGCCTGGTGCGGCTCAGTGGTGACGCAGCCCGGCCGACCCCAGAGGGTGATATCAGCTGGCTGCAAGCCCTGGCCGACTGGCGTCAGCCGGTGCTGCTGCTGACCAGTGCAGAACAAGACGGTTCGATCTCTGGCGCAGCCGCGGCCTATACCGCTCTCTGCCGGGAACTGCAGGTGCCGCTGCTCGGCCTGGTGCAGCTCCAGGGCCACTGGAACGGCTCAGCGCGACGCCGGGACGGCCTCAGTTGGCTGGGCTGGATTCCCGATGAACAGCATCCGGATCAGGCCGAATGCGTCGACGCCCTCGCCCGGAGACTGCAACTCCGCAGCCCCGCTTAAAGCTGGGGCCAGAGCGGAAGGCTGGCACCGGCTTCGATTTGGCGCAAGGTCTGCTCACCGGCCCGGTCGGCCAGAGGCAAGCGGCTGATCCGTGCAGGTTCAGGGCTGGCGATGATCGCCGCGGCCAGGCTCAGCTGCTCCGAACGACTGAGGTTGGTTTCCACCACGGTGTTCAGTTGGTTCACCAGACCAGGAATCACCGCGATGCCACTGGGGTCTTTGACCTGTTCGATCAGACCCTCCACCAGGATGTTTTGACGCTGGCGACGCTGAGAGACAGCCTTGGGGTCGGGTAGGTGGCGCACCAGCTGTTCCGCCTGGGCTCCATTCAGACGCTGTCGACCGGCCTGGAGCAAGACGGTGTAGCCCTGCGTCGTTTCCTGGCGCTTGGAGGAGTCGCTCAGCACAACCTCCACCTCGCCCAAACCATCCACCAGGCCGGGTAGGGCGGCATGGGGCATCACCACGTAGCGCTTGGGATCACCCTCCTGGAGGCCAACAATGTCGCAGATGGCATCGTAGAGAAGACCGGCGCCACCCCGTCGTCACAACTGAGCCAAGCTGCCCGAATTCTTTTCACTAGGGAGCTGAACGCCGAGCTCCGTGGGGATCTGGAGCACCTGAAGCGGCTCCTGGGCGGCAATGCGAAGCAGCAGCAGTGCATCGGGATTGGCTGAGTGCGGCCTGCTTGGAGGCCGCACTCAGCCAATCCGCAGCAACACCGATCACCAACACCTTGACCGGGACCTCCGGGAAGGGGGCCAGAGTTTCTGGTTGATCCGCACTCAGCGGAGCGCCCGCGGCAACACGATCGGGTTTTGGCCAGAGCGTCGCCAGCAACCACCCGGTGACACCAATCCCCAGCACGGCGGCAGCGACACGCAGCGCACCGCGAACTCGGGGTGGCGACAACCAGTTCATTTCGCTGGACCAACCGCAATGGCGCTTAGTTTCGCCCAGATCTCCAGTTCCTAGCCTGGGCCCCGTGAAGCCGTCATCGATGTCCCTCCGCGACGACTACCGCAGCCGACCACCCGAACAGGTACGCGTGGTGGTGTTCGGAGCCACGGGCTACATCGGCCGCTTTGTGGTGAAGGAACTGGTGGAACGGGGCTACCAGGTGATCGCCTTCGCCCGCGAGCGCAGCGGCATCGGTGGTCGCCAGAGCAGGGACGAAGTGATCGCCGATTTCCCCGGAGCTGAAGTGTGCTTCGGGGATGTCACCGATCCAACCTCGATCGCGGCCGAGGCCTTCGATCAACCCACTGATGTGGTGGTAAGTTGCCTGGCCTCCCGCACCGGCGGCCGCAAGGATTCCTGGGCGATTGACCACGCAGCGACCCTCAACACATACGAACAGGGACGATCGGCCGGGGTGGCCCATTACGTTCTGCTCTCGGCCATCTGCGTGCAGAAGCCGCTGCTGGAATTTCAGAAAGCGAAGCTGGCCTTCGAAGCCGTGTTGCAGGCAGACGAGGAAATGAGCCACTCCATCGTTCGCCCTACCGCCTTTTTCAAAAGCCTTGGCGGACAGGTAGAAAGCTGCCGCAAGGGCGGCCCCTATGTGATGTTCGGAGGCGGAACCCTGGCCAGCTGCAAGCCGATCAGCGAAGCCGATCTGGCCCGGTTCATGGCGGACTGCATCCATGACGAGTCCAAACGCAACCAGGTGCTGCCTATCGGGGGGCCAGGTCCGGCGCTGAGCGCCCGGGAGCAGGGAGAGATGCTCTTCCGCGCTCTGAACAAGCCCGAACGGATGCTGTCGGTGCCGATAGCCCTGATGGATGCGCCGATCGCCCTGCTGGACGCCCTAGCTCGGGTGTTCCCAGGCATCAACGACACGGCGGAATTTGGTCGGATCGGCCGTTACTACGCCAGCGAATCGATGCTCGTCTGGGACGAGCAAAAGCAGTGCTACGACGCGGATGCCACTCCGTCCTATGGAACCAACACGCTGGAACAATTCTTCGAGCGCGTGGCCCGGGAGGGCATGGCCGGGCAGGACCTGGGGGATGCAGCGCTGTTCTGAAGCCGCCATCCTTGGGTAACGAAGCCCCTTCCATGGATCAGTCTACTGTTAACCCGGCCTTGGCCGGGAGGGGGCGCAGCACCGGGGTGCTGCTGCATCCCACCGCCCTGCCGGGCAGCCCAGTCTGCGGCAGCTTTGGTGAGCCGTGTCGCCGTTGGCTCCAGCTGCTGGCCGACCAGGACATCGGCGTCTGGCAGATGCTTCCCCTGGCCCCGCCGGATCCCACCGGCTCGCCCTACAGCTCTCCCTCCTGCAAGGCCCGGAACCCGTGGTTCCTCGACGGCCAGGACCTGGCCAACGAGGGGTTTATCGGCGATGAAGCCCTCAGGGCTGCTCCAGGGGCTGATGCACCGCTGGAGGGAGCGGAGCGTGTGGAATTCAACCTCGCCCAGCAACGGGCCGGTGCCCTAGGGGATGCACTGCTTGACGCCTGGCCTGAGCAGGATCCAATGCGACATGCCGCCTTCAAGCACTGGGCGCAACAGCAGCGCAGCTGGCTGCAGGACCATGCCCATTTCCAGGTCCTGCACGATCAACACAACACCGCTTGGTGGGAGTGGCCGCTGGCGCTGGCCCGGCATGACAACAAGGCCCTGCGGGCCTGGGCGGAGCAACACCATGACGCGCTGCTGCGGGAACAGCTAATCCAATGGCACCTCGACCGGCAGTGGCAGGCGATCCGCCGCCAGGCGGCCAACCTGAGAATCCAGCTGTTTGGGGATCTGCCCTTCTATGTGAGCAGTGACAGCGCCGATGTCTGGAGCAACCGTTCTTTGTTCACCGTCAAGGAGAACGGCCAGCTCACCACTCAGAGCGGTGTCCCGCCCGATTACTTCTCGGAAACCGGACAGCTGTGGGGCTCACCGGTGTACCGCTGGGGACAGCATCGGATCACGCGCTTCCGTTGGTGGCGGCGAAGAATCGCGCGCCAGCGGGAGATGGTGGATCTGCTGCGCCTGGATCACTTCCGGGCCCTTGCGGCCTTCTGGGCCGTCCCCGGTGGAGACAGCACCGCTGAGAACGGGCAGTGGCAGCCCTCCCCGGGTCATGCCCTGCTGCGCAAACTGCGCAGGGATGCCGGTGGTGCCCTCCCCTTGATTGCCGAGGATCTCGGCGTGATCACACCGGATGTGGAGGATCTCCGCGATGCCTTCCGGTTGCCGGGCATGAAAGTGCTGCAGTTCGCGTTCGACGGTGCACCCGACAACCCCTATCTGCCGGAAAACACCGATGGGCATCGCTGGGTCGTCTACACCGGCACCCACGACAACCCCACAACCCTAGGCTGGTGGAACGCTTTGGATGCCGACAGCCGAGGCCGCATCGCCACGCGGGTGAATGGTGAGATCAGTGCTCCGGCCTGGCATCTACTCGACATGGCTTTTGCCACGACCGCAGGCCTGGTGATCGCCCCTTTGCAGGACCTGATGCACCTCGACGACCGGGCCAGATTTAACACCCCCGGCACCTGCGAAGGCAACTGGAGCTGGAGGCTTCGCAGCTTTGATGCCGCGCTGGGGAATGCCCTGGGCGGCTACGGGAGCAGGGGAGCGGTCTGGGGACGGTCGCTCTCGGGAGCAGGCAATTTGTTGACCCGGTAGATCCCCGGCCGCTCTTGATCGACAGGCAGAGGCTCTCCATTCCAGAGCACCTGATCCTCAGCACCAGCCGGGGGATCTAGGCGCACCTCGATCGGGGCCTGCAACTGCAGGGTCAGCGTGCCGGCGCTCGTCGTGAATTGAACCCGGTCGCCCCCACCGCTGGAGAGCTGCAGCTCTCTTGGCTCAGCCACAACAACCTCCAGCACCCCCTGGGACTGCGGCAGGGCGCCCCGCACCAGATCAAGCCACTGCTGAGGCGTGTGTTTTTGGACTTGTTCCAGGGGGCGCAGAGTTGCGATGCCTTCGTCTGAACCCGCCGGGTTCGGGCCACGGGTGATCGCCTCCACGTCAACACGCACGGGCTCAAGGCTGAGGCTGTTGCGCAGGGCCAGGTCCTGTTGTTGACGATTGATGGCCAGCAGGCTGAAGGCGATCACTGCCGCATAAACGACCGTTCCCTGCCAGGTGGTGAACACATCGATGTTGCCCAGGGTGAAACGACCCAGACCCATTTTAGCCGATCCGCAGCGGAGCAACACCGGCGGGGGGAGCAGGGGGTCGAGGCATCCACCGGGCAGGGCCAGGCGACGCTCGATCTGAGGAAGCATCGAGGCGAGATAGGCCCGCTCGGGCAGGCGATCACGCCAGCCCCGCTCCAGGGCCTCGATCACGGGGGTGGTGATCCGGGTCTCATTGGCCAGATCACGAAGCGAGAGGCCCAGCTCCTCGCGCCGCCGCCGCAGCAGCAG
>NZ_JBGKDP010000198.1:0-8178 GCF_042954245.1 Parasynechococcus sp. | reverse complement strand
CCGTCGATCAGACGGCAGCCACGGCATCGAGAGCGGCCGGAGACATCTCCAGTTGCGGTGCTTCGGCGTAAACCGCGGCCGCATTGTTCGGGCTCTCCTGCAGCCGCACCTTGTGCAGGCTGACGCCGATGGCCTTGATGGGGCTGGAGAGACGATCAGCGATGTGCAGGGCGATGTTCTCGGCCGTAGGCACGCATTCCTCAAAGAAGGACACATCTTTGTTGAGGAAGGTATGGTCAAAGGGCTCGACCACAAGATCATCCACGAGGCGCTGCAGCGCGGAGAGGTCGCAGACCATACCGGTGCGGGGATCAATCTCACCGCGCACGGTCACATCCACCAGATAGTTGTGGCCATGGCCGTGGGGACGGGCGCACTTACCGTAGATCGCTTCGTTCTCCTCCTGGCTGAGCTCCGGGCGGGCCAGTCGGTGAGCGGCGGCGAAATGGGTGCGGATGGTGAGGAAGGCGTTCATGGGATGTCCGAGATAGTCGGCCCAAAGGCCCGGTTGTTCGTAGAGGCGCAGCGCCGTGATAGGCAGATGAGGGCTGAGGCGTTGCCAGATCACCCGCACCAGGGCCTCGGTGGTGGGGAGGCAACCTGCAGGAGTGGAGACGTCAAATTCCGGCCAGGCCTCATTGAGGGAGCGGAAATCGAGCTGGCCCGTCACCTCGTTGCGGATGGCGTGCTTCACCTCCGAGAGGTTGAGCACCATGCCGTCGGCATCCAGACCGCCGGCCATGGACACGATCAGCTCGTAGTTGTGGCCATGGCCAGGAGCCAACGCGCAGGGCCCGAAACGGGCGGCATTGTCATCGCCAGACAGCTCAGGCAGCCAATAGCGATGGCTGGCACTGAAACAGGCCCGCCTGGTGATGACACAACCACGACCTTGGCCGTGGCGTACTGGTGACTTCATTTCAGTCATGTGACGTTCCGGCCGCGAGGCATCCTAATGAGCTATTGCCGTTTCCGAGTCATGGCGGATTCCACCCCCACCCTCAAGCAACGCCTCAGCGGGCGCAGCCTGTATTTGGTGGGAATGATGGGCAGCGGCAAGACGAGCACGGGCCGCCCCCTGGCTGAACGCCTAGGCTACGGCTTTGTGGATGTCGATGCCGTGATCGAACAGGCGGCGGGCTGCAGCATCCCGGACATCTTTGAGCGGGATGGCGAAGCAGGCTTCCGCAGCCTGGAAAGCCAGGTGCTCAGTGCGATCAGTCAACGCCACTCCCTGGTGGTGTCCACCGGCGGGGGTGTGGTGACCCAGCCGGAAAATTGGGGATTGATGCACAGCGGCATCGTGATCTGGCTCGATGTGGTTCCCGATGAGTTGCTGCACCGGCTGAACGCCGACAGCACCGTGCGTCCGCTGCTGCAGACCGCCGATCCCGAGGCGGCTCTCAACGCGCTATTGAACGAGCGCCGTCCCCTCTATGCCGAAGCCGATCTCACAGTAGTGATCAACGACGAAACCCCAGAGGCAGTTGCTGACGGGATCCTGCAACTGCTGCCAAGCCTGCTGAAGGATCCGACCCAACGTCGAACCGACTGATCTCAAGCGGTGGGCGGCTCCAACCGCACCGCAAACCACTGCAAGGTCATCCCGGGACTGATCTCCAAATCACAGGCCGTATCGATCAACCGCTGCGCCGCTGAGTCCACATCGGGTTGATCCGCCAGATCGGCCGGCAACTGATCGAGGCTGCGCAACCAAGCACTCAGCCATGTCAACGTGTCGGCAGCGCTGAGCAGCTGCTCCGGCTTGCCGGGCTCCAGCACCACATAGTCATCAAGAGCACGGATCAGGGGATCAGACATGGAACGGCGGTTGTGGATGCTGCTAATCGGCCTCACCATCCTGTTCAGTGGCGGCCCCGCCTGGGCACAGACAGGTCTTAAGCAGCGGTTGAACAGTTGGCCCGACTGGAGCCTGCCGGCACCATTGCCACGGCCCTCAAATCGGGACGACCTGATTTACCCCGACTGGTTTGCCGGGCTGTGGCAGGTGGAGAGCATTGATCTCGATGCCCCAGACGATCCACCGCTGCTGCATCAAGCGCGATTTCAAGCCGACCGGCGCGGTCGACTGATCGGAGATCGCAGCTTCAACGCCACGGCCATCGGTCGTGCCCTGCTTGGCGAGCAGCTGCTGGGGGTGGAAGAAGACCCCGGCTCCGCCAACCGCCAGATTGCCCGAATGAAGGGAGATCTCTATCTCGAAACCACGGTGACGGGCCGCCGCCAGGAGAGCCCGAGCGCCAACACCTTCCTGGCCGATGAATTGGTGCTGCAGATCATGCATGCCCCCGGGCCGCCGCGGCTGAGCCGGATCGAAACCCTGAGCCGCTACAACCGCTGCGGCGAGGACATTTGCGCCGAGCAATGGCAAGGGCGCTACGCCTCGCCGGGCGAGAGCCTGCGGGATCAGGCCATCGCCCAGCACCACTACCAATTGCGCTTCACACCTCTTCCAGGGTCCGCTCCATCAATTTAAGTTCGATCTGGTCGCGCCACTGGAACAGTGGCTGCAGCTTGGGGTGATCGCTCAGTCCAGGCACGCCTTTGCCGGCCAGGGCCGAACCCGAAGAGGCGGGGAAGCGAAGCAACGACAACTGAGCGGCAACGGCGATATCGGCCAGGGTCATACTTTCGCCCACCAACCAGGGGCTGGCCTGCACGGATGTGGCCAGCTGCTCCAAGCTGGCCTGCAGCTCGGTGCGCTCCTTCTGGTTGACCAGTTCGGTGATGTTGCTGACCCAACCGCCGGGGATCACACCGATCACCGAACGCACGGGGTCGGGCAGATCGTCGGGCAGCAGAGCAACCCGAAGCTCGGGGTCCAGTGCCGCGGCCTGAACCAGAGAGGAGCGGCCCGCCATGGCCAGGGTTGTGTCGGCCCAGTCCTCCAGCAAATGCACCTGGGCGGCCTGGCGCGGATCGGCAGGAATCAGGACAGGGTCCGGCTCCCGCTGATCCAGATGCAGCGCAATGGCGCTGGAGTCGGCAATCACCTGATCCCCATCCACCAAGACGGGAACCTGCCGTTGGCCGGACAGCCGGAAAACGGTCACCTGGCCGACACCGGGAGTCACCTCCACGGTGTGGAAACTCAGCCCCTTGGCCTGCAGCACCATCCGCACCTTGAGACAAAACGCGGAATGGCGGAATTGATGCAGCTCCAACATGTCCAAAACAGCCATGGGCCCGGCAGAGTAGCCAGCAAATTTGTAAGCACGCCAGAACCATGCGGGAGTTTTTCCTCAACGTCTCCCGTTACCCCCGCTACCTGGTGGCCTTCACCCTCGGGGTGATGAACTCCGTCGCCGAACCCCTGGCCGCACGCCGGAGCAATCCCGTCACGGCTGTGGCCTTGATCGGCGCCTTAATCAGCGGTGGAATCAGCCTCACCTTGGTGCTGCGTGCCATGGTGAATTCAGCACCGATGGCGTGATGGCACAGGGGCGTCGAGTGGAGCGGGTGGCCGCCCTGATCCGCAAAGAAGTCAGCGAACTGATGATCAACGACATCCGTGATGAACGGGTGCACCAAGGCATGGTGAGCATCACCGAAGTGGAGGTGTCCGGCGATTTGCAGCACTGCAAGATCTTCGTGAGCGTGTTTGGGGAAGCTCAGGAGCGCGACCACGCGCTCGAGGGGCTTCAGGCCGCCAGCGGATTCCTGCGAGGAGAACTTGGGCGACGACTGCAGATGCGACGCGCCCCCGAAGTGGTGTTCCAGCTGGATCGGGGGCTGGAACGCGGCACCTCCGTACTGGGACTGCTGAATCGCCTCGAAGACGAACGGCAGCAGCGGGGCGAGATTCCAGCGGGCAGCGATGAACAGCTAGGCAGCGATGAACAGCCGGCCGGCTGACAGCCTGCGGCGCCGGGTGGCGGAACTGCTGGTGGTGCGGGCCAGTGGTCATCTGAGCGACCAGCAGCGTCTCTACCCGCAGTGGGAGCTTCCAAACAGCGAACTGCAGCGTCTCCTGCGGGAGGGTGTTGGTGGCGTGATCCTGCTAGGGGGCAGCGCTGTGGAGCTACAACAACGCACCCAGCAACTGCAGGGCTGGAGTGAGCAGCAGTTGTTGTTCTGCGCGGACGTTGAAGAGGGCGTTGGCCAGCGCTTCGAAGGGGCCAGCTGGCTGGTACCGCCGCTGGCCCTCGGGCGTCTCCACCAGCGGAACCCCGAGCTGGCCTTGAATTTGAGTGAGCGCTATGGCCGCTGCACCGGCGAACAGGCCCGCCGCTGTGGCCTGAACTGGGTGCTGGGGCCGGTGTGCGACGTCAACAACAACCCCGCCAACCCGGTGATCAATGTGCGGGCCTGGGGCGAAGATCCCAACAGTGCCAGGGTCCTGGCTGTGGCGTTCCAGCGGGGGCTGAAGCAAGCGGGTGTTCTCGGATGCGCCAAGCACTTTCCCGGCCACGGCGACACCACCAGCGACTCCCATCTGGACCTACCGGTGCTGCCCCACAGCCGCGAACGGCTCAATCAGATCGAACTGCCGCCTTTTCGTGCCGCCATTGCCGCCGGTGTGGACAGCGTGATGACGGCCCATCTGGTGCTGCCGGAACTGGATCCGCGGCAGCCCGCCACCCTCTCCAAAGCCGTGCTCACCGATCTGCTGCGGCACCAGATGGGATTCAACGGGCTGGTGGTGACCGATGCCTTGGTGATGGAAGCGATCAGTGCACGGCACGGCGCCGCGGAGGCAGCTATACTGGCCTTTGAAGCCGGGGCCGACCTAATCCTGATGCCGGCGGATACGGATGCCGCCATCGATGGTCTCTGCGACAGTTTCAGCAGTGGACGCTTGTGCTTCGCGAGGTTAGACGAGAGCCTGCAACGCCGGGCCCATGCGCTGGCATCGATCTCCACCAGCACAACTGCAGGTCCGATTGTTAGCGCAGACGAGCAAGCCCTTGAGGCTGAGCTGGTGCGCCACAGCATCACGGTCTGCGATGCAGAGGTTCGCCCTCAAGCAGGAATCAACCTGGTGCGCGTGGATGCCATGGTGCCCAGCGCAGCCGCCCTCAGCGGCTGGTCCCCGGCCCTGCGCACTCCTGAAGCACAAGGATTTCGCTCGATCGTGCTGCATGGTGAAGGGCTATCGCCCTGGAGCGGCCAACCGGATGCGCCCCTGGCGATGGACCGCCTCGGCGACGGAGCTGTGCTGCTGCAGCTGTTCCTGAGGGGCAACCCCTTCCGCGCCGGGCGGGATGCCCAAGAACCCTGGGCCGCAGCGATCCAACAACTGATTGCCCTCAACCGGCTGGCCGGGGTAGTGGTCTACGGCAGCCCTTACCTCTGGGACAGTCTGCAGCCCCTTCTGCCCAGCAGCTGCCCTGCCGCCTATTCCGCCGGCCAGATGCAGGAAGCCCAACGCCAGGTGCTCATCGCACTGTTCCCCACCGCTACGCCTACTGGCAACAACGATGCATTCACCGACTGACCACCGCCAACCAACCGCACTGGCCAACCGCACTTAACCTCGCGCCAACCTCAAGCCGGCCGGCCATGCTCAGCCCCTCGATGATCGTGCGCGATCAAAGGGCGCGTCTCAGGGAGTATCTGCGCTCCGTGCATGGCTTCGCTGACGAGATGGTGGTGGACACCGGCTCCACCGATGCGACGGTGGCCATTGCCGAGGCGGCTGGAGCCCGGGTTGAACAAATCCCCTGGCCGGGTGACTTTGCGCCAGCCCGCAACCAGGCCTTAAAGATTCTCAACGGTGACTGGGTGCTGGTGCTGGACGCGGACGAGCAGCTTCGTCCTGAGGCCATCCCCGCACTCAAAGCCCTGATAGCCCAGCCCGATGTGCTGGTGATCGACCTGCTGCGCTATGAGGGAGGGAGGGTGCTGCCATGCCTCCCTATTCCAGCGTCAGTCGTCTGTTCCGCCGCCACCCCTCGATCCGGTGGAGCCGGCCGTACTCCTCGATGATCGAGGACAGCGTTCGCACCCTGCTGGACGCGGAACCCCAATGGCGCATCGTCGATTGCAGTGAGCCGGCAATGCCCCATGACGGCTACCGACCGGAACTGCTGGCGGGCAGCGACGAAGCCGATCGGCTGCGGCAGGCCATGGAAGCTGATCTGCAGGAACGACCTAGTGGTCCTTACACTAGCGCCAAGCTCGGGGGACTGTTGATCAGTGAGGGCAAGAAGGAAGACGCCATTCCCTAACTGTAAAACGGCCTGAAGCAGTGCGGTTCGGCCAGTGCCAAACGCTATGAGCTGCTGCTGCACCTGGGATTAGCCCTGACCCCCAGTGGTCCCGACAAGGCGGTGAGCTGCTACCGGCAAGCCCTAGAGATTCCCCTGGACACACGGGTCAGTCTTGGAACCCGCCTCAACCTGGCGGCTCGACTAATGGACCAGGGCAACCTGGAGGAAGCGATCAGCCTCACCCAAACCGCCGCCCAGCGGGCACCAGATGTGGCCCTCACCTGGTGTAATGTAGGAGTGATGCAATGGCAGCGCGGCGACCTCGCCCTGGATCCCAACAATGCTGAATGCCATCAGAAAAAATGCCGTGGCCCAGTTATTGGGCGGCAACATCCACGCCCGCAGCAGCTTCATCCGCGCCATCAACCTGCTCCAAGCCCAGGGAAAGGCTGAGCAGCTGCGCAAGAGGGTGCAGGGGGTGATGAAGCTGGACGGAGAGGCTGTCGCTTGAGCCGTCCCTTACAAAGCCGAACGGTAGTCGTCACCCGCGCGGCCGAACAGCAGGGAGCCGCGCGCCAGCTGCTGGAGCAGCGGGGGGCAACGGTGCTGGACCTTCCTGCCCTTGTGATCGGACCACCCGACCACTGGGGCCCTCTGGATGACGCCCTCGAGGACTTGGAGAGCTTTCACTGGCTGTTGTTCTCCAGTTCTAATGGCGTGCAGGCCGTGGAACAGCGGCTGCAACGCCTTGGCCGTTGCCTGGCCAGGCGCCCCGCCAGTCTCAAGATTGCGGCGGTGGGCCGCAAAACGGCGCAAGTGCTGGACCACCTGGGGGCGGTCGCTGATTTCGTGCCGCCGAGCTTCGTAGCCGACAGCTTGATCGATCACTTCCCGGTATCGGGCTGGGGTCTCAAGATGCTCTTGCCACGGGTGCAGAGCGGTGGTCGCACCCTGCTGGCAGACGCCTTCGGTGAAGCCGGGGTGCGGGTGGTGCAGGTGGCGGCCTACGAGTCCGGCTGCCCCGCCGCGATGCCAGAGCCAACAGCGAC
This sequence comes from Parasynechococcus sp., assembly GCF_042954245.1. GTDB lineage: Bacteria > Cyanobacteriota > Cyanobacteriia > PCC-6307 > Cyanobiaceae > Parasynechococcus. Next base: position 956 of record NZ_JBGKDP010000198.1, on the reverse strand, counting down.
CGCCCTGGAGGAGCGCAAGGTCGATGCCATCGCCTTCAGCAGCGGCAAGACGGCTCAGCACACCGCGAAGCTGCTGGAACAACGCTTCGGCGCCGACTGGGCTGAACGGTTGGAGGGGGTGAAGGTGGTTTCGATCGGCCCCCAAACCAGCCGCAACTGCCGCCAATGCTTCGGCCGGGTGGATGCTGAGGCCGACCCCCACGATCTCGAAGGGTTAGCCGAAGCCTGCACTCAGGTAATGCAGAAGGGATCCTAAAGCTCATCGTTCAGCGCCAGGTGAATGCAGCCGCGCGCCACATTGATGTTGAGCACCGACCATCTAGTCGGCAGCAGCACCGGAGCATCCTCGCCGCAGCGGCCATCGAAGCCCACATAGAACATACCACTACCGCTGGGAGTGGTCACCATGGCTCGTTTCTGATCTCCCACCAGCAAAACGCCCGTCAAGGTGAGGCCGGTCGTGGGGTCCCGAACATCCGCAGCATCCACACCAATAAGAGGAGCAAAGGGATCCGCCCGGCCGCCGGGGGCGGCCTGCTGCACGTCCTCAGCCGAAGGCAGACGGATGAGGTCAATCGGTGGGGCCGCCGGCGCTGACGTTTCTGGCAGGGACTCAGGTTTCACTGAAGCCGGTGGCAGCGCCGTGGCCGTAGGCGTTTCACCGCCACAGCCCACCACGACCACCAACACGACAATGGAGGTAAGCCAGGCTTAGCCGCCTGCTTCCACCAGGTCACGAAAACGGTCAAGGTTCGCCTGGAGCTCCTTGGTCACGATGCCCCCAAGGATGCTGGGTTCCATGAGCGGTGCCAAAACCCGCGGCAATTCGTAGGTCACGCTCAACTTGACCACAGTTCGGTCAGAGGCTTCGGGGTAAAAACGCACAGCGCCCTTGGTGGGCAGGCCACCCACCGATTCCCAGTGCAGTTGTTGAGCTTCAACCCGCTGGGTGATCC
>NZ_JBGKDP010000197.1:0-11462 GCF_042954245.1 Parasynechococcus sp. | reverse complement strand
GTCCCAGCCAAGGTGGCCGCGGTTCACTACGACCCGCACCGCAACGCGCGTCTGGCACTGCTCTTCTACGCTGATGGCGAGAAGCGATACATCCTGGCTCCCGCGGGAGTTCAGGTAGGCCAGACCGTGGTCTCCGGCCCTGATGCTCCGATCGAGAATGGCAACGCAATGCCGTTGTCCTCGGTGCCCCTCGGTTCGGCTGTGCACTGCGTTGAGCTCTATGCCGGTCGTGGCGGCCAAATGGTCCGTACCGCCGGTGCCAGTGCCCAGGTGATGGCGAAAGAAGGCGACTACGTTGCTCTGAAGCTGCCCTCCACCGAAGTTCGCCTGGTTCGCCGCGAGTGCTACGCCACCCTCGGTGAGGTCGGCAACTCCGAGATGCGCAACACCAGCCTGGGTAAGGCCGGTCGTCGCCGCTGGCTCGGACGTCGTCCTCAGGTTCGAGGCAGTGTGATGAACCCCTGCGATCACCCCCACGGTGGTGGTGAGGGTCGTGCACCGATCGGCCGTTCCGGCCCGGTGACCCCCTGGGGCAAACCCGCCCTCGGTCTCAAGACCCGCAAGCGGAACAAACCCAGCAACCAATACGTGCTCCGGAAGCGTCGCAAGACCTCTAAGCGGAGCCGTGGCGGACGCGATTCCTGATGCAAACCATCACTTTGCCGCTTGCTTAAACCGTTATGGGACGTTCACTCAAAAAAGGTCCGTTTATTGCCGACAGCCTGCTTCGCAAGGTTGAAAAGCAGAACGACAACGACGACAAATCTGTGATCAAGACCTGGTCACGGGCCTCCACCATCCTGCCGGTGATGATCGGCCACACGATCGCTGTTCACAACGGCCGCACCCATGTGCCGGTGTTCATCACCGAGCAAATGGTGGGCCACAAGCTGGGAGAGTTCGCTCCCACCCGCACCTTCAAGGGCCACATCAGAGACAAGAAAGGAGGCCGCTAATCCATGACATCGTCAACTCCAACGGCACCCACTGCCCAGGCTCACGGTCGCTTCATCCGAGGCTCCGTGTCGAAAGTGCGTCGTGTGCTCGACCAAATCCGTGGCCGCACCTATCGCGACGCGCTGATCATGCTCGAGTTCATGCCTTACCGCTCTACCGGACCCATCACCAAGGTGCTCCGGTCTGCCGTGGCCAACGCTGAGCACAACCTCGGTCTCGACCCCTCATCTCTGGTGATCTCGAGCGCCAGCGCTGACATGGGCCCCTCCATGAAGCGCTATCGCCCCCGCGCCCAGGGCCGGGCTTACCAGATCAAGAAACAGACCTGCCACATCAGCATTGCTGTGGCGGCTCAGACCGATTCCTGACCCCCGAGGACTCTGACCCAATGGGACACAAAATCAACCCAACCGGTCTGCGCCTGGGGATCACCCAGGAACACCGGTCACGCTGGTACGCCTCCAGCAAGAACTATCCGGCCCTCCTTCAGGAGGACGACCGGATTCGCAAGTTCATCCACAAGAAGTACGGCTCCGCCGGCATCAGCGATGTGCTGATCGCCCGCAAGGCCGATCAATTGGAAGTTGAACTCAAGACCGCGCGCCCCGGTGTGCTGGTCGGCCGTCAAGGCAGCGGCATCGAAGAACTTCGCTCCGGCATTCAGAAGACCATCGGCGACTCCAGTCGTCAGGTGCGGATCAATGTTGTCGAGGTCGAACGCGTCGACGGTGATGCCTTCCTCCTTGCCGAGTACATCGCCCAACAGCTCGAGAAGCGTGTGGCCTTCCGCCGCACCATCCGCATGGCTGTGCAGCGCGCTCAGCGTGCCGGTGTTCTGGGTCTGAAGATCCAGGTCTCTGGTCGCCTGAACGGTGCTGAAATCGCCCGGACGGAATGGACCCGTGAGGGTCGGGTGCCCCTGCACACCCTGCGTGCCGACATCGACTACGCCACCAAGGTGGCCAGCACAACCTACGGCGTGCTCGGCATCAAGGTTTGGGTGTTCAAGGGCGAAGTGCTGAGCGAACATGCTCAGCCCATGCCGGTGGGTGCCGCCCCCCGGCGCCGGGCCAGCCGTCGGCCCCAACAGTTCGAAGACCGCTCCAACGAGGGTTGAACAGGAGGCCTGAACCATGCTGAGTCCAAAACGCGTCAAATTCCGTAAGCAGCAGCGAGGCCGCATGCGCGGCGTCGCCACCCGGGGCAACACCATTGCCTTCGGACAATTCGCGCTGCAGGCACAGGAATGTGGTTGGATCACCTCGCGCCAGATCGAGGCCAGCCGTCGTGCCATGACCCGCTACGTCAAGCGTGGCGGAAAAATTTGGATCCGGATCTTCCCAGACAAGCCGGTCACCATGCGCGCTGCCGAAACCCGGATGGGTTCCGGTAAGGGCAACCCAGAATTCTGGGTGGCGGTGATCAAGCCCGGCCGGATTCTGTTCGAGATGGGCGGTGATGAAATTACTCCCGAAATCGCCAAGGAAGCCATGCGCCTCGCGCAATACAAGCTTCCCGTGAAGACCAAGTTCATCCAACTGGATGAGCAGGAGAAGTCAGCTGGTGCGAAGGCTCCGGCAGCTTCTGAAGCCATCACCGTGGAGTCCTGACCATGGCCCGTCCTAAAGCCGCCGATGTGCGCAGCCTGTCCGATTCGGACATCAACGAACAGATCGATAGCCTGCGCCGCGAACTGTTCCAACTCCGTTTTCAGCAAGCCACGCGCCAGCTCGCTAACACGCACCGTTTCAAAGAGGTCCGCATCAAGCTGGCCCAGCTGCAGACGGTGCAGTCGAAGCGCCAGCGCTCCACCGCCTCTTGATCCCCCACTCCGTAACCATGGCAGTCAAGGAAAGGATCGGCACCGTCGTCAGCGACAAGATGGAAAAAACGGTGGTGGTCGCGGTGGAAAGCCGCTTCCCACACCCCATCTATCAAAAGACGGTCAGCCGTACCACCCGTTACAAAGCTCACGACGAAGACAACACCTGTCGCGTCGGTGACCGCGTTCGCATCACTGAAACCCGTCCGATGAGCCGCCAAAAGCGGTGGGCCATCGCCGAGGTCCTCAGCCACAGCCCCAAGGCTGCAGCTGAGGAAGCCAACAAGGCTGAAGCTCAGGAGGTGAAGCAGTGATCCAGCAGGAGTCCTATCTCACTGTTGCCGACAACAGCGGCGCCAAGCGCATCCAGTGCATTCGCGTCCTCGGCACCAACCGTCGCTATGCCCACGTGGGTGACGTGATCGTTGCCGCCGTCAAGGATGCCGCCCCCAACATGGGCGTCAAAAAATCCGACGTGGTGAAGGCCGTTGTGGTGCGCACCAAAGCCACCATGCGTCGTGAAACCGGAAACTCGATCCGTTTCGACGACAACGCCGCTGTCATCATCAACGACGACAAGAACCCGAAAGGCACCCGCGTCTTCGGACCGGTGGCCCGTGAGCTGCGTGAACGCAGCTTCACCAAAATCGTGTCCCTCGCTCCGGAGGTGATCTGACCATGGCGACTGCAACCACCAAGGCCAAGTCCACCGAGCGCATCAAGATGCGCATCCGCAAGGGCGACACCGTTCAGGTGATCGCCGGCAAGGACAAGGGCAAGACCGGTGCCGTTCTGCGCACCCTGCCCAACGAGAACCGTGTCGTCGTGGAGGGCGTGAACATGCGCACCCGCCACGAAAAGCCCACCCAGGAGGGCGAGACCGGCCGCATCATGACGGAGGAAGCTTCCCTGCATGCCTCCAACGTGATGCTGTATTCCACTGACAAAAAGGTGGCAAGCCGCGTTGAAATCGTCGTCGAGAAGGACGGCACCAAGAAGCGCCGGCTGAAGAAAACCGGTGAAGTCCTCGACTGATCCCGACTTCTGACCACGCCCAGAAGCACCCCAACCCGTTATGTCACTCAAGAAGCGCTATCGGGAGACCATCCAGCCCAAGCTGCAGAAGGATCTCTCCCTCACCAACATCCATGAAGTCCCCAAGGTGGTGAAAGTCACCGTCAACCGGGGGCTCGGCGAAGCCGCCGCCAATGCCAAGTCCCTCGAGGCCTCGGTGAATGAGCTGGCGCAGATCACCGGCCAAAAGATCGTTGTGACCCGTGCCAAAAAAGCCATCGCCGGCTTCAAGATTCGGCAGGGCATGCCAATCGGCTGTGCCGTCACCCTCCGTGGTGATCGGATGTACGCCTTCCTCGAGCGTCTGATCAACCTGGCGCTGCCCCGCATCCGCGACTTCCGCGGGGTCAGCCCCAAGAGTTTTGATGGCCGCGGCAACTACACCCTTGGGGTGCGCGAACAGATCATTTTCCCTGAGATCTCCTTCGACAAGATCGATGCGATCCGGGGCATGGATATCACCATCGTGACCACTGCCCGTTCGGACGAAGAGGGCCGGGCCCTCCTCCGCGAGATGGGAATGCCGTTCCAGAGCAACTGAGCCTCCCCGTCGACACCTATGGCCAACCACGACCCCATTTCCGACATGCTCACCCGCATTCGCAATGCGAGTGAGAAACGTCACGAAACCACCAAGATCCCAGCTTCGCGGATGACCCGCAGCATCGCCAAGGTGCTGCAACAGGAGGGCTTCATCTCCGAGATCAGCGAGCAGGGGGAAGGCGTTCGTACCGAACTGGTGCTCGCCCTCAAGTACAGCGGTAAGCACAGGCTACCCACTATCCGCTCCATGCAGCGGGTCAGCAAGCCCGGTCTTCGCATCTACAAGAACACTCGCGGCCTGCCCAAAGTCCTCGGCGGATTGGGCGTGGCGATCATCTCCACCTCCAAGGGTGTGATGAGCGACCGCGACGCCCGTCGTGAGGGCGTCGGTGGCGAAGTGCTCTGTTACGTCTACTGATCCGGAGCTGAACCATGTCACGAATCGGCAAAAACCCCGTTCCCGTCCCTGAAAAGGTCACGGTTTCCCTCGACGGTCTCACCGTCAAAGTGAAAGGACCCAAAGGCGAACTGGAGCGCACCCTTCCTGAAGGCATCAGCGTCAGCCAGGACAACAACACCATCGTGGTCTCCCCCACGAGCACCAAGCGCATCTCCCGTGAGCGCCACGGCCTGAGCCGCACCCTCGTCGCCAACATGATCGAGGGTGTCAACAACGGCTACAGCAGGGCCCTGGAGATCGTTGGTGTGGGCTCCCGTGCCCAGGTCAAAGGCAAAACCCTTGTGGTGAGTGCTGGCTACAGCCACCCCGTCGAGATGGAAGCCCCTGAGGGCATCACCTTCAAGGTGGAAAACAACACCAAGGTGATCGTCTCCGGTATCGACAAGGAGCTGGTGGGCAACGAAGCCGCCAAGGTCCGCGCCATCCGTCCCCCCGAGCCCTACAAGGGCAAGGGCATCAAGTACGAGGGCGAGCGCATCCTGCGCAAGGCAGGCAAGTCTGGCAAGAAATAAGCCTTGTCCTGACGTTCCTTCCCTTCACCCACCATGTCCCAACTGTCCCGCAAACAGCAGACGCAAAAACGCCACCGGCGTCTGCGTCGTCACATCACCGGAACCTCAGACCGTCCTCGACTGGCCGTCTTCCGCTCCAACAACCACATCTACGCCCAGGTCATCGACGACGCGGCCCAGAGCACACTCTGCTCCGCCTCCACCGTTGACAAGGAGCTGCGCGCCGGCCTCAAGGCTCCGGCTGGCAGCTGCGACGCCTCTGTCGCCGTCGGCGAACTGGTCGCCAAGCGCGCCATCGCCAAAGGCATACAGCAAGTGGTGTTCGACCGCGGCGGAAATCTGTACCACGGCCGGATTAAAGCCCTCGCCGATGCCGCCCGGGAAGCGGGCCTTCAGTTCTGATTCCTGCTCAACCCATGACAGATTCCTCCCCCCAATCCAATCCCAACGCCGTGCCGGGTGCAGCCGACGTTCCAGCCGCAGCCGAAGGGCAGCAACAACAGGAACAGCGCCGCGGCCGTGGCGACCGTGACGGTCGTCGTAGCGACCGGCGTGGTGGTCGTCGCGGCCAGGAGCGCGACTCCGAATGGCAGGAGCGCGTGGTTCAGATCCGCCGCGTCTCCAAGACCGTCAAAGGCGGTAAGAAGATGAGCTTCCGGGCCATCGTGGTCGTCGGCAACGAGAAAGGCCAGGTCGGCGTTGGTGTCGGCAAAGCCGGTGATGTGATCGGTGCCGTCCGCAAGGGTGTTGCCGATGGCAAAAAGCACCTCGTCAAAGTGCCGTTGACCCGCCACAACTCCATCCCGACCCTCTCCAATGGTCGTGATGGTGCTGCCAGCGTGCTCATCCGCCCTGCAGCCCCTGGTACCGGTGTGATCGCTGGCGGTTCCATCCGTACAGTGCTCGAACTCGCCGGCATCAAGAATGTCCTGGCCAAGCGCCTGGGCAGCAAGACCCCCCTGAACAATGCACGGGCTGCCATGGTGGCCCTGTCGCTTCTCCGCACCCACAAGGAGACGGCAAAGGAACGGGGAATCTCCCTCGAACAGATCTATTCCTGATTCGCGATGACTCTCCGACTCGATTCCCTCAAATCCAACAAGGGCGCTCGTCGTCGCAAATTGCGCAAGGGCCGCGGCATCGCCGCCGGTCAGGGCGCCAGCTGCGGCTTCGGTATGCGCGGCCAGAAATCCCGTTCGGGTCGCCCCACGCGCCCCGGCTTCGAGGGTGGCCAAATGCCTCTGTACCGCCGGGTGCCGAAGCTGAAGCACTTCCCCCTGGTGAATCCAAAGTTCTTCACCGTGCTCAACGTCTCGGCGTTGAACGACCTGAAGGACGGCAGCACCGTCAATTTGGATTCTCTGGTCAAGGACGGCATCGTGACCAGCCCCAAGCATCGTCTGAAGATGCTCGGCAACGGTGAACTGAAAGCCAAAAAGCTGACAGTACAAGCCGCGGCGTTCACAGCCTCCGCCCGCACCAAGATCGAAGCCGCAGGCGGAACCTGCGAAATCCTCGACTAATCAAGGGCTCGTCCCCAAGTCAGCCCTAGGGTCTGAGCCGTCCGCTGGATTTCGATCCGCGGGCGGCTTCTTGGCTTTTCGCCCAACTTCACTTTCTTCCGGACATGCTCGTCAGTCGGGGTCGCAACCCCAACGCTTCCGAAGTGATCGGCCAGCTGATCACCAACCCTGGGCTCCGCAGTCGTGTGCTCACCACGCTCGGCCTGCTGTTGTTGGTGCGCCTTGGGATCTACATTCCGATGCCCGGAATCGATCGTGAAGCATTTAAGCAGTTCATCGATCAAGGCGGACAGCTGATCGGTTTCCTCGACATCTTCACCGGCGGCGGGATCTCCACCCTAGGCATCTTTGCCCTGGGGATCCTGCCCTTCATCAATGCCTCGATCATCCTCCAGCTGCTGACCGCAGCGTTGCCGCAGCTGGAAGACCTCCAGAAGAATGAAGGCGAGGCCGGCCGACGCAAGATCGCCCAGATCACCCGCTATGTGGCGCTGGGATGGGGTCTCGTCCAGAGCGTGGTCTTCGCGATGATCCTGCGCCAATACGCCGTGGAAGGCCTCAGCGAAGTGACCTTTGTGGTGCAGACGGCACTGGCCCTGGTCACCGGCTCGATGGTGGTGATGTGGCTGAGTGAAGTGATCACGGAGCGGGGCATCGGCCAGGGCGCTTCCCTGGTGATTTTTCTGAACATCGTCGCCACCCTGCCGCGCACCCTCGGCGCCACGATCGAGGCCGCTCAAACCGGTGACCGCGACACCGTGCTGGGCATCATTGTCCTGGTGCTGGTGTTCCTGGCCACGATCGTTGGGATCATCTTCGTGCAGGAGGGGGCTCGCCGTATCCCCATAGTCAGTGCCAAGCGCCAGGTGGGTGGAGCAGGCGTTCTCCCAACTCGTCAGAGCTATCTGCCGCTCAAGCTGAATGCCGGCGGTGTGATGCCGATCATTTTCGCCTCAGCCCTGATTTTCCTGCCGGTGACCATCGCCAACCTCACCAAGAGCGAGTGGTTGATCCGTGCTGCCAGTGCCCTGAATCCTGGGGCAGCGAACCCCTGGCCGTACGCGCTCACGTTTTTTGCGTTGATCCTGGGCTTCTCCTATTTCTACGCCTCACTCACGGTGAATCCCGCTGACATCGCCACCAACCTGAAACGGGGTGGTGTGGCGATTCCAGGGGTCCGCCCCGGCACCGCCACAGCCACTTATCTCTCGGGTGTCCAGAACCGCCTCACCCTGCTGGGCGGTCTGTTCCTCGGCGCCGTCGCCATCATTCCTGCTGCCGTCGAACGCGCCACAAATGTGCAGACCTTCCAAGGTCTTGGCGCCACGTCACTGCTGATCCTGGTCGGCGTGGCCATCGACACGGCCAAGCAGGTGCAGACCTATGTGATTTCACAACGCTACGAAGGCCTCGTTCGCCAGTGAGCGCTGTTGGGCAGCGCACCTTCCGTTCACTTCACCTCACGCTTACGCAACTATGAAAAATCGCTTGCTCTTTCTTGGCCCTCCCGGAGCCGGCAAAGGCACCCAAGCCGCCCGACTGTGCGATGCCAACAGCATGAAGCATCTGTCCACGGGCGATGTGCTGCGCTCTGAAGTGGCAGCCGGCAGCGAACTGGGCAAAGAAGCTGAAACGGTGATGAACCGCGGCGAACTGGTGAGCGACGCCCTCGTGCTGGCGATTGTGGAAAGCCAGATGAAGGCACTCACCACAGATGGCTGGCTGCTAGATGGATTTCCCCGCACGGTGCCCCAAGCTGAAGCTCTCGAACCCCTGCTGGCCGAACTGGAGCAACCCATTCAGGCCGTGGTTCTGCTGGAGCTGGATGACGCCGTTTTGATTGAACGGCTGCTGGTTCGCGGTCGCGCCGACGACAACGAAGCGGTGATCCGCAATCGCCTGGAGGTCTACCGCGAGAAAACGGCACCTTTGATTCGCTTTTACAGCGATAAAGGTCTCCTGGTTTCCGTCCCTGCCCAGGGCTCAGTCGAGGAGATCACCAAGCGGATCGAGTCCGTTATCGGTTGACTGGCATGGTAATGTCACCGTTTGGAAATTTGGAGAGCCACGCCTCATGAAGGTGCGCAGCTCAGTGAAGAAGATGTGTGACAAGTGCCGGGTGATCCGTCGCCACGGCAAGGTCATGGTCATTTGCACCAACCCCAAGCACAAACAGCGCCAGGGCTGATCCCCCGCTGTTCTGAAACATTCCTCGCCTCCAGGACCTCGGAGGCATCTGTCCTTTTCAACTGAACAAACGTGGCACGGATCGCCGGCGTTGACATTCCCCGCGACAAGCGGGTTGAAGTGTCCCTCACCTACATCTACGGAGTTGGTCTCACCCGCTCACAGGCCATCCTGGCCAAAACCGGTGTGAACCCCGACATCCGGGTGAAAGATCTGGAGGACGGAGATCTTCAGAAGCTCCGTAACGCCATGGAGGAACACACCCTCGAGGGCGATTTGCGCCGTCAGGAGGGCATGGCCCTCAAGCGTCTGCAGGACATCGGCTGCGTCCGTGGCCGTCGCCACCGCATGAGCCTTCCCGTTCGCGGCCAACGCACCCGCACGAACGCCCGCACCCGTCGCGGCGCGCGGAAAACTGTGGCCGGCAAGAAGAAGTAAGTCCTCAACATCCTTATCCCTGACTGCATACGGCCATGGCTAAAACCATCAAAAAATCCGGTCCTAAGAAGGCCAAGCGCAACGTCCCGAACGGCGTCGCTCACATCCAGAGCACCTTCAACAACACCATCGTGTCCATCACCGATACGGCCGGTGAGGTGATTTCCTGGTCGTCTGCAGGTGCGAGCGGCTTCAAAGGTGCTCGCAAAGGCACCCCCTTCGCTGCTCAAACCGCTGCAGAAGCAGCAGCACGTCGCGCTCTCGACCAAGGCATGCGTCAGATCGAAGTGCTGGTGAGAGGTCCTGGCTCAGGCCGTGAGACCGCCATCCGTGCTCTCCAGGTCGCTGGCCTCGAAATCACCCTGATTCGCGACATCACCCCCCTGCCCCATAACGGTTGCCGCCGGCCCAAGCGCCGTCGCGTCTGAACCGAGCTGATTTCCGTCCGGTTTTTCCACTTACCCCGATTCAGACCGTGTTGCAGTACCAGATTGATCGCATTGAGCATCAGGTAGCCGAGGATCACGCCCAGTCCGGCATCTTCCTGATTGGCCCCCTCGAGCGTGGCCAGGCCACGACCCTGGGCAACGCGCTGCGTCGCGTGCTGATGGGTGGGCTTGAAGGCAGTGCTATCACCGCCATCCGGATTGCCGGTGTCAATCACGAGTACGCCACGGTTCCTGGAGTCCGTGAAGACGTTCTCGACATCCTGCTGAACTGCAAGGAGCTCACCGTCAACAGCCGTTCGGCCGAACTCGAGATCGGCCGTCTTGTGGTGGCTGGCCCCGCCGAAGTGAAGGCCGGAGATCTGCAATTCTCCTCTCAGGTGCAGGTGGTGGACGCTAATCGTCCGATCGCCACCGTGGCCGATGGCCACAGCCTCGAGCTGGAAGTTCACGTTGAACACGGCGTCGGCTATCGCCCGGTGGATCGTCACAACGAAGAAACCAGTGCCATCGATCTGCTCCAGATCGATGCGGTGTTCATGCCCGTGACCCGGGTCAACTTCACCATCGACGAAACCGCCGTTGCCGAAGGCGGTTCGGCTCGCGAGCGCCTGCGGATGGAGATCGTCACGGACGGCTCCATTACCCCCGACGACGCCCTGGCTCAATCAGCCAATCAATTGATCGAGTTGTTCCAGCCGCTGGCCACGGTCACTCTCGTGGAGGAAGTTCCTGCTGAACCCGAGCCCTCGGCGGAAGCACAGATTCCTCTTGAGGAATTGAACCTTTCGGTTCGCGCCTACAACTGCCTCAAGCGGGCCCAGGTCAACTCCGTATCTGACCTGATGGGCTTCAGCTACGAGGATCTCCTCGAGATCAAGAACTTCGGTTCCAAATCCGCTGATGAAGTGATCGAAGCCCTCGAGCGCATCGGCATCTCCATCCCCCAGAGCCGCACTTCTGCATAACTGCAGAACGGCCTGAACGTCCTTTTTCGTCTTCGTCACCGACAGAATCATGCGTCATCAATGCCGAGTTCCTCAGCTGGGACGTCCAGCTGACCAGCGCAAGGCAATGCTGCGCGCCCTGACCACCCAGCTGATTCGCGAAGGTCGGGTCACCACCACCAAGGCGCGGGCTAAGGCGCTTCGCGACGAAGCCGAGCGCATGATCACCCTGGCCAAGGACGGCAGCCTCGCCTCCCGTCGCCGGGCCATGGGTTACATCTACGACAAGCAGCTGGTGCATGCCCTGTTCGACAAGGCTCCCAACCGCTACAGCGATCGCAAGGGTGGCTACACCCGCATCACTCGCACCGTTCCCCGCCGTGGTGACAACGCCGAAATGGCGATCATTGAATTGGTTTGATCGCGTCGGTCACCACTGACCTTTGATCCAGCAACCCTCGTCTGCAGCAGATCAACCGGAACGCCGCCGGATTGCTCTCAGCCTGCAGTACGAGGGTTCAGCTTTTTGTGGTTGGCAGCGTCAACGCAATGG
>NZ_JBGKDP010000196.1:0-6750 GCF_042954245.1 Parasynechococcus sp. | reverse complement strand
CGATCGCTGCCCTCACGCTGCAGCATCAACTGGTCACCTCGGGTCATGGCAATCTTGACCGCCATCGCAAGACCCTCGAACGCTGGCGTCAGGCCCTGATGGATCAGGCGATTGCTCTGTTTCGTGAGGGAGACCTGCAGCAAGCGCTCGAGTTGCTGGATCCTCTCAAAGGCCCCGCGCGCAGTTCGATCAGCCAACTCAGTGCAACGCTGATGGAGATCTGGAACCGCAACCAGTTGGAACAGCGTCGGCTGTTCCAACTGGTGGAGCAAGAACGCTGGTGGGAAGCCTTGGACAGCCTCAACAAACTCGACCATCCCTGGTGGCAGCAGCAAGCAAGCGCCACCCGTCAACAGGTGGAGAGCGCCATTCAGGCCCTCGACGAGGCCCAGCAACACCAGCAGCATCCAGCGGTGCATGCCGACGTGATCAGCGGTGACACGCTGGATGCCGCCGTCGAGGATCAGTTGCTCCAAGGCCTGGACCCCTGGACGGCCTTTTCCATGGGCTGCAGCCACCTTGGCGGTCGCGTCGAAGAGGACGGACCAGAAAGTTTCTGTCGACGCTCGTCCCCGAGCCCGTGACAAGATGAGTCCGTGGACGACTCAGGTGCGATGCAGGCGGGCGACAGGGTGACGGTGGAGGCATCCGTCGTTGTGTTCAACCATCCCGAACACCGGGGCCAGGCCTTTGACATGAAAGGTCAGACCGGGGAGGTGGCGAATGTTCTCAAGAATTGGAAGGGTCGGGTGATCAGCCCAACGCTTCCGGCGATCGTTGCCTTCGGCCGCTATAAGGCCCATTTTCGCGCCGACGAACTCAAGCCTGCCGGCTGAGTCGGCTGAGGAACACCCCCTCCTCACCATCAACATCCCTGAGGCGCAGCTCGATGGTTTCGCTGCGTCGGGTAGGAACAACACGGCCACAGAAATCAGGCTGAATCGGGAGCTCCCGATGGCCTCGATCCACCATGGCCAGCAGCATCACCCGTTGCGGCCGCCCCCAGCTCTGCATGGCCTCCAGCGCGGCACGCACCGTCCGCCCCGTGAAGATCACATCGTCCACCAGAATCACTTGGCGGTCCTCAATGCTGGTGGGCAGAGTCGTGAGCTGGGGCAGACGGGTGCCGATGCGCTCCAGATCATCGCGATGGAACGTGGGATCAATGGTCCCCTGGGAGACGGCATGGCCTGTCAACCGCCCCAATTCCCGTGCCAAAACCCTGGACAATTGAACGCCACGGGTGGGGATCCCCAACAGCATCAATCGACGGCTGTCTTCGGCACTCTCCAGCACCTGTGACGCCAAACGCGCCAGGGTCAAACCAAGCTCACGCTCCGAGAGAATTTCGATCCGGTCAGGGTCGGCCATGGAGGGTTGAGCGGTGCAGGGGTGTGGGGATTGGGTAAAACTGCAGCTTGAGGGCTGGCGTGGCGTTAAGTTGATTCTGCAAGAGTCCTTAAGAACCGTCGGTCGCGGGTGAACGTGGGGAAAAGCACTACCAACGGTTCAGGACGCTCCGGGATAGTTGCACCGGTCGTTCTTGCAATTCTTGATGGCTGGGGTTACAGGAACGCAAGCGAGCACAACGCGATCCAGCAAAGCGGCACTCCTGTGATGGATGCCCTATGGCATGCCTATCCACACACCTTGATTGAGGCCAGTGGCTCCCATGTGGGACTGCCCGATCAACAGATGGGCAACTCTGAAGTGGGCCACCTGACCATTGGTGCAGGCCGCATCATTCGCCAGGAGTTGGTGCGGATCAGCGACACGGTGCGCAGCAATCAACTGGGCGACACCCAAGCACTCAAGGAACTGGCGGAACGCACCCAAAAGCGGGGCGGGACCTTGCACCTGCTTGGCCTATGCTCCGATGGGGGTGTCCATAGCCATGTGGACCATCTGTGTGGACTGATCCAGTGGGCTGCTGAGACCGGCATCTCCGATCTCGCCGTGCATGCCATCACCGATGGTCGCGACACACCCACCCAGAGCGCACCGGGATACATCAGCCAGCTGCAAGAAGCCCTTAGCCGAAGCGGCATCGGCCAGCTCGCCAGCCTCTGTGGCCGGTACTGGGCCATGGACCGGGACCAGCGCTGGGAGCGAATCGAAAAGGCTTATAACCTCTACACCGATCTAAGCATCGCCGTTGACAGCCGCACGGCGGAGCAAGTGCTGGCGGATAGTTATGCCGAGGAAATCACCGATGAATTCCTCGAACCGGTGCGGCTTCAGAACGCTGTCATCAAGGATGATGACAGCGTTCTGGTATTCAACTTTCGGCCCGATCGTGCCCGCCAGATCGTGCAAGCACTATGCCTTCCCGATTTCGAGGGCTTCGAACGCAGCCACACTCCAGAGTTAGATGTGGTCACCTTCACTCAGGTGGAACAAGATCTGCCCGTTCAAGTCGCCTTCCCCCCCGAGCCGCTCGACCAACTGTTGGGGCAGGTGGTGGCCGACGCCGGGCTGAAGCAGTACCGCACCGCCGAAACGGAGAAGTATCCCCACGTCACGTACTTCATGAACGGTGGCATCGAACAGCCACTGGCGGGAGAAGACCGTCACTTGGTGCCCTCGCCGAGGGTCGCCACCTACGACCTCTCACCGGCGATGTCGGCCGAGCAACTCACCGACAGCTGTATTGCAGCCATTGAGAAGGCGAACTATTCGCTGATTGTGATCAACTACGCCAACCCCGACATGGTGGGGCACACCGGTGTGATGGAGGCCGCCAAGAAAGCCATCCAAACCGTGGATGGCTGCATTGGCCGGTTGTTGGATGCGGTGGGACGTCAGGGCGGAACCATGCTGATCACGGCTGATCACGGCAATGCCGAGTTGATGCAGGGTCCGGATGACCAAGCCTGGACCGCCCACACCACCAATCCCGTGCCGGCGATCCTGATCGAGGGAGAACGGCGCAAGCTGCCTGGCCATGGCAACGCGATCACACTCCGCGATAACGGGGGGCTGGCCGATATCGCTCCGACGTTGCTGCAGATTCTCGACTTACCTCAACCGGCGGCCATGACCGGCCAAAGCCTAATTGCACCCATGTCCAACATGGATCCGGCCCCCAAGACTGCTCGCCTTCCTCTTTCCGTCTGATGCTGACCTCAATTTTGTCCTGGAGCTGGATCGGTACCGGCCTTCTGTTGATCGTTTTGGTGCTGCTGCATAGCCCCAAGGGTGATGGCATGGGTGGCTTGGCGGCAAGCGGTAGCTCCATGTTCAGCAGCGCTAGCAGCGCGGAGGCAACGCTGAACCGGCTGACATGGATATGCCTGGCATTATTTTTGTCTTTGGCCGTGATCCTCAGCGCCGGCTGGTTGAATTAAGTCAACGCACTCAGAAACTCACAATTTCAGCACGCATGCTTTGCATGCAGCTTCAACCTGATGGCTGGATTGCTCAATACAAACCCACCTCTCTTCTCTGGTCAATTTCGCAGCCACAAAAAGCTCAAAGAAAGATTTCGAGTACAAATTCAGGAAGCCTGAATAAAAATCGAGGTAACATTGCGAGATCCACGAACCATGAGTTCATCAGGCAGCCAGGATTGATGTACGCCGAAGCAGTCTTGAACTGAAGTCACGACGCATCAGAAACATCAAAATCATCCAACCAATAGTTGGCCGAACGACAAGCCACAGAACACTAACGCGATTGCGAAGCCAAGCATCTGCAGAACTTGCCCAAAACAACCAAACAATCGCCGCCACAAAACACTCAGGGACGAGGGGGCGAAACAAAACGTCATTCAGGGCTTTGCAAACCGGATTTCAAAAAAGCAATTTCCTTGTAGACCCGATCAAGCTCGTACAACGCTTTTGTTTCCTTTTTTTCAAGGATTTCAACGCGCTTCAACAGATCTTCCAACAATTTATTTTGCAGAGATTCAACCTGGACTTGCCTTTTTTGCATGCCTTTTGACAGAGCTGAAGCTGTTCTGGCTGTGGAAAGAATTCCTCCATCCGTTTCGACATACAACAGTGCAAGACGCTCCAACACCTTGGAGTAGGCCTTGTCTTGCTGTCGGCAGAGGTCCTTGAAACGTTGCAGCGTCTCAGGAGCAAACTGGGCGGCAAAGGCACCGGGGCGCTGGGGCATTTGTCCCTACAAAACCATACGCAACTAGACGTTAGCCGGCACAGAAATGCACCTCACATCCTTCAATGGCCTGCAACTGACACCGGCCCCCAGGCGCCATATGTCTTGCAAAACCTAGGCATTACAAGGCAGCTTCCGGGCATAAAAAAGAGGCCCCGCAGGACCTCTTGGCATAACTTAAGTTGACGTGATCGGATGGTGGCTCGACCACCCGCGCATCGATCAATAGTCGAAGTCGCCGCCGCCCATGCCGCCGCCGGCAGGAGCTGCTTCCTTCTTCTCGGGCAGATCAGCCACAATGCACTCGGTGGTGAGTACCATGCCAGCGATGGATGCGGCATTTTGCAGACCGGAGCGGGTCACCTTTGCGGGATCGACGATGCCGGCAGCCAGCATATCGACGTACTCGCCGGAAGCAGCGTTGAAGCCGTCGGCTCCAGCGCGGGCCTTGACGTTCTCCGCCACAACAGCACCGTTGGCACCTGCGTTTTCAGCGATGCGCATCAGAGGAGCGGTGAGAGCAGCAGCCACGATGTTGGCGCCGATCAGTTCCTCGCCGGACAGGCTTGAGACTGCCCACTGCTCCAGGGCAGGAGCCAGATGAGCCAGGGTGGTGCCGCCGCCAGGAACAATACCTTCCTCAACAGCCGCCTTGGTGGCGTTGATGGCGTCCTCGAGACGAAGTTTCTTGTCCTTCATCTCGGTTTCAGTGGCCGCACCCACCTTCACCACAGCAACGCCACCGGCCAGTTTGGCCAGACGCTCCTGCAGTTTCTCCTTGTCGTAGGTGGAGTCGGTCTCGTCCATCTGCTTCTTGATCTGTTCACAGCGGGCGCCGACAGCTGCCTCGTTGCCTTCGGCAACGATGGTGGTGGTGTCCTTGTTGATGGTGATGCGACGGGCGGTACCCAGCATCTCCAGCTTGGCGTTCTCCAGCTTGAGACCGGCGTCCTCGGTGATCAGCTGACCGTTTGTCAGCACAGCCATGTCTTCCAACATGGCCTTGCGGCGATCACCGAAACCAGGAGCCTTCACGGCGGCCACGTTCAGCACGCCCCGCAAACGGTTCACCACCAGGGTGGCGAGGGCTTCCTTCTCGATGTCCTCGGCAATGATCAGCAGAGGCTTGCCGGTGCGGGTAATCTGCTCCAGCACGGGCACCAGATCCTGCACCAGACCGATCTTCTTATCGGTAAGGAGGATGTAGGGCTCGTCGAGGACGGCTTCCATCCGCTCGGTATCGGTGGCGAAATAAGGGGAGATGTAGCCCTTATCGAAGCGCATGCCCTCGGTGACCTCGAGCTCGGTCTCCATGGACTTGCCCTCTTCGAGGGAGATCACACCTTCCTTGCCGACCTTATCCATGGCATCGGCGATCATCTTGCCGACTTCTTCGTCGTTGCCAGCGGAGATGGTTCCGACCTGGGCGATGGCGTTGCTTTCAGCGATGGGCTTGGCAATTTCCTTGATCTTGCTGACCAAGAAATCGGAAGCCTTGTCGATGCCCTTCTTCAGAGTGATGGCATTGGCACCGGCAGCCACGTTGCGCAGGCCCGCCTTGACCATGGCATGGGCCAGGACGGTGGCGGTGGTGGTGCCGTCACCGGCGGCGTCGTTGGTTTTGGAGGCGGCCTGACGGATCAGGGCCACACCGGTGTTCTCGATGTGGTCTTCGAGTTCGATCTCCTTGGCGATGGTGACGCCGTCATTGATGATCTGGGGTGCACCGAACTTCTTCTCCAGCACCACATTGCGGCCCTTGGGGCCCAGGGTCACGGCGACGGCTTCGCAGAGGATATCGATGCCTTTTTCAAGAGCGCGACGGGCGTTCTCGTTGTAAATGATGCGCTTTGCCATGGAAGGCGTTTCCTAATAAAAGAGGATGGTTAAGGAAGCCTGAGTTGAGACTCAAGCCGTAATTCAGCGGGGCTGATCTCAGTTGACGACAGCCAGGATGTCCTTCTCGGACAGCAACATGTATTCATCGCTGCCGAGCTTGATGTCGGTGCCGGCATACTTGCTGTAGAGGACTTTGTCGCCCACACCAACTTCGGGAGCCTGACGACTGCCGTCGTCGTTGCGCTTACCGGGGCCCACCTGAACCACTTCACCCACTTGGGGCTTTTCTTTGGCGGTGTCAGGCAGAAGAATGCCGCCGGCGGTCTTTTCTTCGGATTCAGAGACCTTGACGAACACGCGGTCGCCGAGGGGCTTGACGGTCGAGACGCTGAGAGAAACAGCAGCCATGGGTACTTGCAGGAGCAGGGACAGGGCGCAATGCGCCACTCATCGACGCGAGTTGGCACTCGATGCCGATGAGTGCCAACGTATGCAACCGACGACCCCTCGGGCCAGACCTCAAGCTGTGCGGGTGACCGAACCGATGAGGGAGCAACCACAGCAGTGGTAAGGTTGCGCCGCTCTGAATGGGTCTGAGCGCGCAGCGCCTGTTCCCGCATCTCTCCTCCTATGGTCGCTTCTGCTCCTGCATCTGCTGGCACCAAGGGTGTGATCCGTCAGGTGATCGGCCCGGTTCTGGACGTTGAATTTCCCACCGGGAAACTGCCAAAGATCTATAACGCTCTGCGGATCGAGGGGAAAAACCCCGCAGGCGATGACGTCGCCCTGACC
>NZ_JBGKDP010000195.1:0-6963 GCF_042954245.1 Parasynechococcus sp. | reverse complement strand
CAGGCCGCGGCTCAGCGCCAGCAGCGACAGCAGGATCTGGATGAAAGGGCTCTTGAGGCTCCCCCTGCACTCACGCCGGCTCCCACCCCTGCGCCAACGGGCGACACGGGCGACTCGGACGAGCCGCAGCTGGGTGACTTTGATCAGGACTTCACCTGGTCTGCCGAGGTGCTCGCGGCCCAGGGCCGTCGCGTCGATCAGGTTTCCTTCGAGGAAATCGATTGGTTGGGCCGGCTTCGCCGCGGCCTTGAAAAGACCCGTCAGGGCTTTGTTACTAGCCTTCTGGAGAATCTCGGTGACGACCCGCTGACGCCGGAGGTTCTCGACGATCTCGAAACCCTTTTGCTCAGGGCGGATGCTGGCGTCCAGGCTACCGATCAGGTGCTGGATGCCTTGCGTCAGCGGATGAATGAGGAGGTGGTCGACCCTGCGGAAGGGATTCGCTTCCTCAAGGAACAGCTGCGTGGCCTGTTGGATGCCCCGATCCAGGCCAGTGGTGTTCCTCTTCTGGCACCCGAACGGGATCGCCTCAACATCTGGTTGATGGTGGGGGTGAATGGAGTTGGTAAGACCACCACCCTGGGGAAACTCGCCAACCTGGCTGTTCGCAGCGGCTATTCGGCTCTGATCGCGGCAGCAGATACCTTCCGGGCTGCAGCCGTCCAGCAGGTTGAGGTCTGGGGAGAGCGCAGTGATGTTCCAGTGGTGTCCAACCCCAGCAGCAATGCCGACCCGGCTGCCGTTGTCTTCGATGCGATTGGCGCCGCTCGCTCGCGGAAGTCTGATCTGCTGTTGGTGGACACCGCCGGACGGTTGCAGACCAAGCACAACCTGATGGAGGAACTCCAAAAAGTCAGAAAGATCATCGACCGTTTGGCGCCGGAGGCGAAGGTTGAATCCTTGCTGGTTCTTGATGCAAGTCAGGGTCAGAACGGGCTTCGCCAGGCCATGGCCTTTGCCCAGGCGGCCGGCCTCACCGGCGTTGTGATCACCAAACTCGATGGTACAGCCCGTGGCGGCGTCGCTCTGGCGGTGTCGTCTGAGGCTGGATTGCCGATTCGTTTCATCGGCGCTGGGGAAGGAATTCGCGATTTGCGCCCCTTCAACAGTTTTGAATTCGTTGAGGCTCTGCTGGCTGGACGCTGAAGCGTTGCTACCTTGCGAACCTTGGGGGTGCGAGGTTGAGCAGCAAGCCGCCCGGACGTCATCCCAGCTCTGCGCAGCGGACCGGGAACCCCTCGCCCGAA
This sequence comes from Parasynechococcus sp., assembly GCF_042954245.1. GTDB lineage: Bacteria > Cyanobacteriota > Cyanobacteriia > PCC-6307 > Cyanobiaceae > Parasynechococcus. Next base: position 5,716 of record NZ_JBGKDP010000195.1, on the reverse strand, counting down.
GCCATGGCTTCGTTGCGTCAGCTGTTTGACAGCCTCAGCAGCGAACAGCGCCGTAATCAGGATCTGTTGGTCTCCCTGGGGTTTGCCCTCCGCAGCTTCACCAACCTCCAGCGCTTTCTCGAGCTTGTGCCTGTCGTGGCCTCGCGTCTGGTGGGTGTGGAGGGGGCCTTGCTTGTTCCGTTTCAGGCGGATGGTCGCCTCTGGCGTGATCAGCTGCAGGGGAGTCCAGCTGAGCCGTCCCAGGATCTGCTGCGGCGCTTGGCTGCCTTTAAACCCGGCGCTGCCGTGGGTTTCGGCAGCGACGATCAGCAGCAGCAGGCGCTCGACCGGCTGGTGCAACGCTGCCTTCCCAAAGCGGCTTTGTTTGCCACGTTTGTGACGGCCCGTGGTCGGCCGCGGGGCCGCCTTTACGTCTACGCCCGCAACGGCTCGTTGGTCTGGACCGAGGTGCACCGTCGGCACGTTCAGTTGGTGGCGGATCTTGCTGGTGTTGCGATCGAAAACGATCAGATGCTGCAGGACGCCCGCCGGCATGAGCGGGTGGATCGACAACTCAGCATCGGTGCAGAGATTCAGGCCCAGTTGTTGCCTGATCATTGCCCCGTGATCGAGGGCGTTGATCTGGCCGCGCGCTGTCGGCCTGCTTTTCAGGTGGGCGGTGACTACTACGACTTCATTCCCACCCGTCCGGAACTCATCGGTCGACGCCGTGAGCGGGGTCGCTGGGCCCTGGTGATGGGCGATGTCATGGGCAAAGGCGTGCCCGCTGGTCTGCTGATGACGATGCTGCGCGGAATGCTGCGCGCTGAGGTTCTCAGCGGTCTGCCACCGGATCGGATTCTCCACGACCTCAACCAGCTGGCGCAGGAAGACCTTGCGCAGTCGCACCGGTTTGTGACGCTGTTTTATTCCGACCTGGATCCGCGTACGCTGCGGTTGCGTTATGCCAATGCGGCCCACAACCCGCCCCTGCTTTGGCGCGCCGAGCGACGGGTGATCATGCGGCTCGATGCGGCTGGGCTTCTGATTGGTCTCCAACCTGAAGCTGAGTTCGCCCTTGGAGAGATTCGCCTCGAACCGGGAGACGTGTTGCTTTACTACACCGATGGTGTCACCGAAGCACCGGGGATCACGGGCGATCGTTTCGATGAGGTGCGGCTGATTCATGCCCTTGAAACGGCCTGTCGCAGTGGTCAGGGAGCGCAGGGAATTCTTGAAAGCCTGTTTGAACGCTTGGACCGTTTTGTTGGTCCGGATCGTCAGTTAGAGGATGACGCCTCGCTTGTGGTGCTGAAAGTTCCGGAGGCGGTCACGTTGCCGAGTGTGCAGGGACGGTCAATCGCCTGACAAGCTGAGGAAATCGACGGATGAATTGATGGCTGGTGGGGTTACCGGTGGTGCTGCAGGCACCTGGAGCGATCGTTTTGAGCAGGGTCTGCATCCTTTCATCGAGGCGTTCAACGCCTCCATCGGTTTTGATCTGACCCTTCTTCAGGAGGATCTCGATGGGTCGATCGCCCATGCCCGGATGCTCGCCAGCGTGGGAGTGATCACGGAGGCGGAAGCTGAGCAGTTGGTGGAGGGCCTGGAGACGGTTCGTGCTGAGGCGGTATCCGGTAGTTTCCAGCCCGGCTTGGCTGATGAGGATGTTCATTTCGCTGTGGAACGCCGGCTGATTGTCTTGCTCGGTCCAGTGGGCAAGAAGTTGCACACTGGACGTAGCCGTAACGATCAGGTTGGGACTGACCTACGCCTCTGGCTGCGGCGACGGCTGGATGGCCTGGATCAGGATCTGCAGCGGTTGCAGGGGGCGCTGCTGACCCAGGCGGATCGCCATCGCCGCACCATGATTCCCGGGTACACCCACCTGCAACGGGCCCAGCCGCTCTGTCTCGCCCATCACCTGCTCGCCTATGTCGAGATGCTGGAGCGCGACCGTGAGCGTCTTCAGGATGTGCGGAAACGCGTGAACATCTGCCCGCTTGGCGTTGCTGCCCTGGCGGGCACGCCGGTACCGATTGATCGCCAGCGCACCGCGAAGGAGCTGGGTTTTTCAGCGGTTTATGCCAACAGCCTCGATGCGGTCAGTGACCGTGATTTCTGCGTTGAGTTCTCTGCTGCCGCTTCCTTGGTGATGGTTCATCTCAGCCGTCTGGCGGAAGAGGTGATCGTCTGGGCGTCCGAGGAATTCGGTTTCGTGCGGCTCAGCGACCGCTGTGCCACGGGCAGCAGCCTGATGCCCCAGAAGAAGAATCCCGATGTGCCTGAGCTGGTTCGGGGCAAGACCGGACGGGTCTTCGGACATCTCCAGGGATTGCTGACCATGATCAAGGGTCTTCCTCTGGCCTACAACAAGGATTTTCAGGAAGACAAGGAGGCGCTGTTTGATGCCTTCCGTACAACACGTGATTGTGTTGAGGCGATGGCGATTTTGTTTGAGGAAGGGCTTGATTTCAGAGTCGAGCGCCTCAATGAAGCGGTGGAGCAGGATTTCTCCAATGCAACGGATGTGGCCGACTATCTGGTGTCTCGCGGTGTTCCATTTCGCGAGGCTTATCAATTGGTCGGTGCTGTTGTCCGGCGCTGTCTGGAGCAGGGATGTCTGTTGCGGGATCTTGATCTGAGTGCCTGGAAGGAACTCCACCCGGCCTTTGAGGCGGATCTGCATGACGCCTTGGCTCCCCGTGCTGTTGTGGCCGCCCGTCGCAGTGAAGGGGGGACAGGATTTGAGCGTGTTAATGAACAGCTTCAGCGCTGGTTACAGCGTTTCAACGAAACTCAGCCGGTGGGATGACTCTCACCCATAAACGGGTCTACGCTTAATCAGCCAGAGGTATGTCACTTCGTTCCGGAGTCATGGCCCGATGGCAATGTTCAAGGCCTCATCGGTCCACTGTTTCGTACCCGGTCCACGCAAAACGTGAGCATTTTTGTCGGCAACCTTCCCTTCCGCGCTGAGCAGGAAGATGTGATCGAACTGTTTGCCCAGTTCGGTGAAGTAACCAACTGCGCGCTACCCCTCGAGCGGGATACAGGCCGCAAGCGTGGTTTTGCCTTCATTGAGATGGCCGATGAGGCCACCGAAGAGGCAGCGATTGAGGGGCTGCAGGGTGCAGAACTGATGGGCCGTCCTCTGCGGATCAATAAAGCGGAGCCCCGCGGCAGCGCCCCCCGTCGTGGTGGCGGCGGTGGCTACGGCGGCGGTGGCTACGGCGGCGGCTACGGCTACGGCGGCGGTGATCGTCCCTCCGGCGCACGGGGCTGGGAAGACCGTAGCTATGGCGCCCGCGATAATGCTGGAGAGGGCAACGCCTACGACGAAGGGCGCAGCCGTCGTAGGCGTGGATCGTCTAGTGGCGGTGGCGATGATTATTCCGGTTACGGCGGAGCTGAGGGCTGACCTCAGCCGTTGATCAGAGTCCTGCGTCCTTGAGCTGCTGCCCGGCTTGGACCAGGACAGTCACATCGGCCCCGGGACGCTGGGTTTTCTCCCCCAGTTCCCGCCGCCAGTGCCTTGCACCACGGACGCCTTCCACGAGTTTCACTAGGTGACGGCAGAGGTCCCAGAGTCGGCCCCCTCGCTCCAGATGAGCGGCCGCATGGGGGAGCAGCCCGTCCACAACGTCTGACGCCAGGATCTGGCGTGACTCCTCCCCGAAAATCAAGGCATCGACGCTGGTCCAGCGCAGGGGATGGCTGTAGGCCGCCCGTCCCACCATGGCACCATCGCATCCCTCCAGCGCCTGAAGGCAGGCTTCAGGGGATTCCAGCCCCCCGTTGAGTTCAATCACCAGATCGGGGCGGCGTTGTTTGAGAGCCACCACGCGGTCATGCTGCAGCGGAGGAATTGTCCGGTTCTGCTTGGGATCCAGGCCCTCCAGCCAGGCCTTACGGGCATGAACCGCGAAGCGGCTGGCCCCAGCCAGTGCCACCCGATCCACGAAATTTGTCAGCAGCGCATCGCTGTCGAGATCGTCAATGCCGATCCGATGCTTTACGGTCACGGGGAGTCCCCCTGCGTCCACCATGGCTTCCACGCAGCGGGCGACCAGATCCGGCTCCGCCATAAGGCAGGCTCCGAAATTTCCTGCTTGCACCTTCTGGCTGGGACAACCCACATTGAGGTTGATTTCGTCGTAGCCCCAGTCCTGCGCCAGTCGTGCTGCCTCGGCTAGCAGAGTTGGATCGTCTCCCCCCACCTGCAGTGCGATGGGATGCTCCACAGGATCAAAGTCCAGCAGCTTGTTGCGTCGCTTGCTGTGGTGCAGTGCCTGCGCCACCACCATTTCGCTGTAGAGCAGGGCCCTGCGGCTGATCTGCCGCATCAGCACCCGGAAGTGGCGGTCAGTGCAATCCAGCATCGGGGCCACACTGAAGCGGTAGGCAGCGGTGAATCCGGAGGCCGTCATCAATCCATTAGAACCGCCCACGATTCCCGCTTCAGCATCGATGAGCTTGAGTGCCGCCGTTCTGTCCCGTCGATCGCTGTTGTTGACGGCAATGGCAGGGGTGTTTGGCAGTCTCTGGAGGCCTCAGCCTGTGCTGGCGGCGTCCAAAGCTGGCGATCCCTCGTGGGATCTCAATGCCGACCAGTGGCGTGAGCGGTTGTCTCCCCAGGTCTATGACGTGTTGCGCAATGAGGGAACGGAACGCCCATTCACGAGTCCGCTCAATGGGGAGAAGCGTTCCGGCGCCTATCACTGCGCCGGTTGTGATGCAGCGTTGTTTTCGTCAGAGGCCAAATTCGACAGCGGCACCGGCTGGCCCAGCTTCTGGCAGCCCTTGGATGGGGCCATCGCCATGAAAGTAGATTTCAAATTGATCCTGCCGCGCACGGAATACCACTGCAGCCGTTGTGGTGGGCACCAGGGCCACGTGTTTAATGACGGACCACGACCCACCGGCAAGCGCTACTGCAACAACGGTGTCACCCTCCGCTTCCAGCCCGCTTGATCTGATTGTTGTTGGTGGTGGTCCTGCCGGGTACATGGCAGCGATCACTGCAGCCGAGCAGGGGGTTCGGCATGTGCTGGTGCTGGAAAGCACCCCTGAGCCCCTCCAGAAGGTGCGCATCAGCGGCGGCGGGCGCTGCAACGTGACCCATGCCTGCTGGGACCCTCGTGAATTGGCCACCCATTACCCCCGTGGCAGTCGACCCTTGCGGGGGCCCTTCAGTCGCTTTGCCTGCGGCGATGCGATCGCCTGGTTTGACGAGCACGGGCTCACCCTGGTGGAGGAATCCGATGGACGGATGTTCCCGCAGCAGAACCGTTCTGAGGCCGTGATTCAGTGCCTGCAGAAGGCGGCAAGGGCGTCGGGTGTAAAGCTGCGCACGAAGGCCATGGTCCAGCAGGTGCGCGTTCACCCCGAGGGGGGGTTTGTGCTCGAGGGCCGCGGCCTGGAGCCTTTGTATGGGCGCTGTTTGATGCTGGCCACGGGGGCGCATCCCAGTGGCCGCAAACTGGCGGATTCTCTTGGTCACCAGGTGGTACCGCCGGTGCCGTCGTTGTTCAGCCTCACGCTGCAGGCTCCGGCCCTGACAGCCTGCAGTGGCATTGTCATTGACGATGTCGGCCTTGATCTGAACCTGGGCAACCAGCGCTTCCGCCAGATCGGGCGGGTGCTGATCACCCATCGCGGTCTGAGTGGTCCGGCCACGCTGCGTCTCTCAGCTTTTGCCGCCAGGGCTCTGTATCAGAGTCGTTATCGGGGTGAG
>NZ_JBGKDP010000194.1:0-3539 GCF_042954245.1 Parasynechococcus sp. | reverse complement strand
GAAGCGCAACAACGGCATGCCTAAAGATTGATTCCATGGATCCAAAGAGAACCTGCTGTTGGCTTGTCGCCAATGACAGGGTTCTCGAAAGCGACAGCAGCGACGAAGCAAAGATCAGGTTTTCTTATCGAAATTGCTTCGCCAGGGTTCGCCCTCTTTTTCCACAAAAAACAAGGCCATTTTCCACAGGCTGAAGTTGGCCCGCCGGCTGTGGCGGTCAACCTGTGAATTTCCGAGGGAATCGTGCCACAGGGTTGACAGACCGTCTATTCGGCCTAGAGCAACCGCACTTCGTCATTTTCCGTGCCCTCAAACCCAGTTACAGACGACTGTCTCATCTCGTCTCACCTGAAATTCAACAAATGACGACGGCTTTGACGCAAACGCCGGTGATGTGGCTTTCTTGATGTGCGTGGGACAGGGACAAGCTGGACGGAATGGATCGAAATCACCTCGAGCGATGCCATGACATGGGGACCACGGAGCGCAGGATTGCTTCAAAAGCCAGTTACGTGAGCCTGGAAACAGAAATCTCCGAGGTGCTCTATCGAGGCATAAAGGATTTCATCGGGGAGAACCCCTCCTGGGACCAATACCGCGTGATGAGTTCTGCTCTGGCCCACTTTCTGTTTCAGAACGGCTGTGACGACCGCGCAGTGACCGAGCGCTATCTCGATGATCTGTTCATCCGCCCCGACCACTGAGGGCCAGTAGGCAGGCCCGACGGCTCAAGGCCATCATCGTCAGCGTTGGGCTCTGCCAGGCCGACGTCGGCCAGCAGGCGCCATCCACCACAAGAACGTTGGGAGCCCGCCAAAGACGGTTGGAGGGATCAACAACGCTGCTACTCTCACTTCCCCCCATCGCAGCCCCTCCCACCTCATGGATGTAATAGCCCGGGGGGGCTGCACCATCAGACAGCGCAACAGCACCTTCCAAGAAAGGCTCAACCAAGGGGAGGTGAAAGAGGTCTTTGATCGATTTGGCTTCGCCTCCAGCGGCAGCAATGCAGGCCTGGATCGAGGCGCGCATGTGCCTCACCAGTGCCAATTCATTGCCGCTCCAACGGCATGCAATCGAGGGGACACGCACGTCCCAGCGATCCATGCGCTCACTCAGGGTCACCCTGTTGTCAGCCCTGGGAAGAACTTCGCCATGACCAATGAGGAACCCAGTGATGCTTGAAGGGCAACGCCGCAACCACCGTGGCGGATCAAATCGTCCAATGCCGCCCCAGAGGCAATAGCCACCCTGAAAATCAGCCGATGCCAGGTGTCGGCCAAACGGAACCAAAAAACTTCCAGCCCCCGTGAGCGTGGGCTGATCCCTCTGAACACGCTCTGGGAAGGCAAAGAACTGCGATGTGGACACATGGTCCATTAAACGTGTGCCAAGTCGTCCTGAAGGATCGTCCAAACCGTTGCTCTGTTCCCCACGACGGGAACGCAACAGGATGGAAACGGTCTGAATAGTGGAAGCAGCCAAGACCACGAGATCCGCCTTCAACTCTTTGCGGTTGCCGTTGGATTCGTCAACGGCAACCACACCAGTGGCTTTGTCTCCGCAGGCATCCATCAACAGATGCTCCACAAAATGCGCAGAGAGCAACTGGGTGCGTCCTGTGGCCATGGCGCGAGGAAGGCTGCTGCCGCGACTGCTGGAGCGGGGCCAGGCGGGATCCTCTCCCCACGGAGCCGGACCAAAACCCCTTGAGGGAATCACGGGATACCCCAACCGTTGCCTCACAGCTTCAGCAAAACGCTGTTCCGCCGGCGTCGCCGCCAGAGCCGGTTGCGTTTCGCCATCCGGCAGATGATTCAAACCATCGCGCCCACCTTGAACGCCAAGCCAGCGCTCCAGTTCGGCGTAGTGAGGAGTCAGCTCACCGCTGCGCAAAGGCCAACTGACCTGCTCACCCTCCACATCCACACCGACCAGATCCTCATCCGAGAGACGCAGAGTGATGCCACCCCAGGTGAGGCTGCGGCCACCAACCTGCAAGCCTCGCGTCCACAGAAACGGCTGATCCGCTGGGTGCTCGTAGGGATACAGACGCTCGTCGGCATACAAACGAGGGTTGGCTTTCCAGTAGCCGGGATGCTGGGACTGCTGGCGATGGCTGCCGCTGGTTAGGCCCACGATTCGCCGCAGCATATTTCCTGGTTCAGCCCCGAAGGCTTGCGTGCTGTTGAGGTCAGGTCCTGCCTCCACCACGAGCACCCGCGCTCCTGCTTCAGCCAGGGTCATGGCGGCCACGCCGCCACTCGCTCCCGAGCCAACAACAATGACGTCCCAGGGGCCATCGCAGTTCATTGAGCGACTGCTCATGGAGGTACGACAGGCAAAAAAAATCTCCCGTGAGGGAGATCGTTCATTCAATCAGAGTTAGTGGCGGGGGGGAGATTTGAACTCCCGACCTTCGGGTTATGAGCCCGACGAGCTACCAGACTGCTCTACCCCGCGACAACTCGAAAATCATACATGTCGGTGTCGCAGGTGACAGCAAAGTCACGACTGCAAGGCACCGGACACGCTGAGCTTGACGCTTGGGTTCACGACCAGCACCTGCTCATCGAGCTCATCGAGCCCCATCGGTGTGAGCCACTCCAATTGACGCAACAGATGTAAAGCAACCGCTTGCTTGGCACGACGGGAGCCATCTTCCACCTTGATGGCTACTCCAAGACCTTCACCAACGCGGCTGAGGCATTGAATGCCCTCTGCACCACCTTTGCTCAAGACCTGACCGTGGCTGCGCCTCATCAGCTCGGTGTCGAAGCGACCCTCGCCGGCCACCAGGTCAGGATGACTCAGCATGGCCCGACTGATCTGCTCGAGTTCAGCATGCTGTGAGGCCCCGAGGTGGGCATAGAGCAAGGCCATCTGAGCCAACTGCAATACCAGGGTGGGAGCGCCACAGTCATCCCGTTCTGCAACCAATTCCTCAGCAGGTAGACCGATCAGTACAGCGACCCTGCGGTTCACTTCAACCTGCAGCGGATGGTCCTTCTGTAGATAGGTCTCGATCGGCCAGCCCATCTTTCGACTGGTGGCCAGGAAGGCAGCATGCTTACCGGAACAATTGTGCTGAAGCGGACTGTCAGCCCCGTTCGGGACAGGACATTGAAGTGAGGAGCTGTCCAACTCCGCTTTCCAGAGCAATTTGAAGGCTTCCCGGGCGTGGGCATTGGTGCCCGAATGGGATGCGCAGCTGATGGCGATGCCCCGTTCATCAACATCCAGCTGGTCGGCGGTTCCACTGCTGAGAAACGGCAGGGCCTGAAAGGGCTTCAGAGCCGAACGAATGAAATTTTCTAAGCCGGCGTTTCCTGCCGACATCAACACCCGTCCTCGGCCGTCACAGACCACTGCATGAACACGATGCACCGACTCCGTGATCGATCCGCGCCGCAAGCAGACCTCCAGGGGGGCTGACCCAGAACGGGCTGCAGGGTTGAAGCCCGAGGGCAAAGTCATCGGACACCCCGATTGATTCAGAGAGCCTGACAGAGACTGGCACCGGCCAGCATCAAACCCGC
>NZ_JBGKDP010000193.1:0-7269 GCF_042954245.1 Parasynechococcus sp. | reverse complement strand
GACCAGCTGATCGAGGCCACCCGGCCCAAGCTGAATCAGGTCAACCAACGCAGCAGTTGGCAAACCAATTTCCGCAAGCTGCTGCTGCAGGTGCTGCCCTACCCCAAACGCCTGCGAGCCTTGCTGCAACCACTGCGGGCCTACGCCGGCACACCGCTTCAACAACTGGCCCGCCGCTCCGGACTCACCCGCCTGTTCGGTCCGGAGATCGAAGCCATGGAGCAGCTGCTGCCGCCGTTAGTGCCGGAAAGCTTCAGCGACCACCTGCCCGAGATCAACTCCGCCAGCGGGGAACGCCGCGGCCGCGTGGCGCTGTTGCTGGGCTGCGTGCAGCGCTGCTTCGATCCCAACGTGAGCAGCGCAACGGTAAAGGTGTTGCAGGCCAATGGTTTTGAGGTGGTGATTCCACCGGACCAGGGCTGCTGCGGGGCGGTGAGCCATCACCAGGGGGAGCTGGACCTCACCCGCGAACTGGCAAGGGATTTGGTGCGTAACATGAACGCGATCCAGGGAGAACTGAATGCCGTATTGGTGGCGGCCTCCGGCTGCGGCCACACGATGAAGGCCTATGGGGGGCTGCTAAACGGCAAGGTTGCTTTTCGGGCCCCGGTGCTGGATGTGCAGGAATTCCTGGCGGACCGCGGCCTTTTGGAGTCGTTCCGCGCCCAACTGCAACCGCTCCCCGGCGTCGTGGCCATGCATGACGCGTGCCACATGATTCACGGCCAGGGAATCCAGGCTCAGCCCCGCCAGCTGCTGCGGGCCATCCCCAACATTCAGCTGCGGGAAGCGACCGAGGCGGGGGTGTGCTGCGGCAGCGCCGGCATCTACAACCTGGTGCAGCCGGAGGAAGCCGCCGAACTGGGCCGGATCAAGGCCGATGACCTCAGCGGCACCGGCGCTGGATGGGTGGCCAGCGCCAACATTGGTTGCACCCTGCAACTGCGACGCCACCTGGGCGATCAGGCCCAGGTGCAGCACCCGATGGAACTGCTGGCCGCCTCAGCCGGCCTGCATCCGCTGCCAGGCATCCCGCAGCGTGCCGGCAACGCCGAGATTACCGGGGAAGGTGAGAATCGGCAATCGGCTGCAAGGGCCCGCTGACGGACGCACCAGCGACAGTCCCGGCAGCAGCTGGCCTTCCAGCTGCACCGACTCGAGGGCCAGGCCCCGGGCCAGCAGCGTCTGGGTGGTGGTGCCACCTTTGCTGATCAGGTAGCCCAGATCAGGAGCAAGGGCTGCGGCCAGTCGACCCATCAACTCCGCCAGAGCGGAAGACAAGCGCCGGCCCTCGTTCTCTGAGGCGCAACGCAGCTCACCGCGGCTGGTGAACAGCACCGGCGTCAGGCCTTGATCAAGCAGCGCTCGCAGCTGCTGTAACCAGACCCACTCCAGATCGGCCAGCAGCAAGTCGGGTGTCGGCCCCTCCAGCACCCGGGCGATGCGCGGCACCGGCAGTTCAACCCCATGACACCCCGGTTCCACCAGCAATTCCTCCAGCTGCTGGTCCGCCAAGGGCACGTGGGAGCCCACCATCACAAGACCTGGCTGAGGAATGCCATCGGCAGCCGACCTCCTCAATCGCACAAGACCCTCTAGATCCAACGGCGGCGGGCCTGGATCCGCCAGGGCTTTCACCATGCTGGCGGCAGAGCGGAAAAGGAACCGTTTCTCCCCCCGTAGGGTGCGAACCGCTGCAGCCAGAGCGGTGAGCTGCTCCTGCCGTTCGGCATCCACCACCACCGCTGCATTGCCCTCGAGACAACGCAGACGATCGATCAACAGCGGCAGGCCTGAAGCACAGGCAGCATCAAGCTGCCGGCTACTGATGCGTTGCACGGACGCCGCGGCAATGGCACCATCGCTTTTCTCCTCCAACCAGAGGGCCAGATCACTGCTGCTGAAGCCAAACAGCCGGTCCTGGGCAAACGGCGTGGTGTGGACCGGTTCCCCATGGAGCAGATGCACCCCGTTCAAGGTGGTGCGGCCACCTTCCAAGAACGCCGGAACATGAAAGGTGGCATCAAAGGGGCCGAAGGCTGCCTGCAAGACCTCAGGCTCCAGCACACCATGGCCGCGCAATGTCGAATCGCCACGACTCACCAGCAACACCTGATCACGCGCCAATCCCTCCCGCTGCAGCGCCTGATCCAAGGCCGCTGCAATACCGCGGTTACATTCCGCTGCATCCGTTGGCGTCAGCGCCCGGGTGTCAGCCAGCAGAAACAACAAGGGCGACGCATGGCGCAGCCCCCGGCGCAGGGTGTCGACATCCCAACGCAGCAGCAGCGGACAGTTGTGCACCGTCTGCGAACCGGTGGGATCGTCGTCGATGACCACAACCTTCATGGCACCATCGTGCCGTGAGCCATTCCCCCGCCAGCCGCAGCGCTTTGATCGACCTGGTGCGCCAGTGGCACCAGAGCGGCACCCCCTGGAGTCCCAGTGGCCTGGGCACACGCCTGGACTGGGGTCCGCCGCTGGATCCCCGCCATGAGGTGCTCTCCTGCCGTCAGTTCAACCGGGTGATCGATCATGCCGTGGACGATCTGACCATCACGGTGGAAGGCGGTCTGCCATTGCAGAACCTGCAGGATCTGCTGGCGGAGCAGGGGCAATGGCTGCCAATTGACTGGCCCCGGGCCGGCGCTCCCGGAAGTATCGGCGGCCTGGTGGCCCGTGGACTGGCGGGGGGACTGCGGCAACGCCATCTGGGGGTGCGCGATCAGATCATTGGCATCGGCCTTTTGCGGGCGGATGGCACCGAAGCCCACGCCGGTGGACGGGTGGTGAAGAACGTGGCGGGCTACGACCTGATGCGGCTGCTCTGCGGCAGTTGGGGCAGCCTGGCGCTGATCACCGAACTCACCCTGCGGCTGCAACCGCTGCGCCCCGCCCGGAGCAGCCTGCTTGTGGAGGGCGACCTGAAGGCCCAGGAGGCCTTTCGCAGCGAACTGCTGCGCTCCAGCCTGACGCCGGAACGCTGTGACTGGATCAACAGCGGTGATGGTGCCTGGCGGCTGCGGCTGGTGGTGAGCAGCGTGTCGGACCAGGCGGTGGAAGATCAGCTGAAGCAGCTCAAGGGGCTGGCGCTGGACCAGCAGCTCAGCGCCGAACGCCAGCCTTGTTCCGATGCCCTGACCATACCCCTCGACGCCAGCCCCTCCACGCAACTGATCCGGCTGGTGATGCCGCCGGCCCAGTTGCACTGGTTGTTGCGGGATGAGGCGATGAGGGCACTCAAACCGTGGACCTGGGAGCTTGCGGCGGGAGCCGGTTGCGGTGATGGCTGGTGCGACGCGGTGACACCGGATCACCAGCTGGAGGCGCTGCGCCGCAGCGTGATCCGCCTCAGCGGCGAAATGACGCTGTTGAAACGCGCGGCCGAATCAACCGTGCCGGTCTGGCTTGACCGTCCCTCCCGACCGCTGATCGAAGCGGTGAAACGCCAGTTCGACCCCAAACTGCAACTCAGCCGAGGCCGTCTGCCGGGGGTGGATCAGGAGACGCTGTAGCGACAGGCGAGGATCTGCTTTGTACCGGGCTCGAGCACCAGTTTTCGATCACCACTCACCAGGGCCTGCCGTGGACCGGTCCAGGGTTCCAGACAGACCATCGGGCGCGGGGGCTCGGTCCAAACTACGCTGAGATCCAGCGGTGCCTGATGCTGCAGTTCCAGCGTCACGCCGGTGGCGTCGTCGATCAGGCTGACCGGACCCGCAAGCCGGCAGAGGAAATCCACCCCCTCGGGCAACCGCTTGAGCTGATCGGCGGTGGCGGCCTCCGCCATCTCCAGATGGTTAAGGCAGCGCTCCGCCAGACCCGTGAGCCAGGTCTGGGCCAGATCGCTCACGTTGAAGTAGGGATGCAAGCCAAAGCTGAAGGGCATGGCGGTAGCACCGCAGTTGTGCACGGTGGTGGAGATCTCCAACGCAGAGGCAACAGGGCGCAGCTCCATCTCCAAACGGAAAGGGAAGGGATAGGCCTTCAGCGTTTCGTCGGTGCTGGAGAGGCTGAGGCGTAGGCCACTCTGATCCTCCAACAATTGAAGCTGCCAGGGGAGATCCCGCGCGAAGCCGTGCTGTTTGAGGGGGTAATCAACCCCATCCACCGGGAGCACGTCGCCGGGCAAATTGCCGCAGATCGGGAACAACACCGGAATACCGCCGCGAATGCTTTTAGTGGGATCGGCGTAGCGGTCTTGATCGAAATAGAGAATCTCCCGCCCTCCGCACACCCAGCCGCTTACCAGACCACCCCGCTCGGGGATGATCCGCAACCGATCGCCGCTGTTGGGATGCACGAAGTCCCAGTGGGCGTAGGGGGCCGACTGCTGAGTGAGGGTCATGGGCATCCGCCGATGCGGGGTGGCTCATTCATTCATGTAGCCAGCAGATCCACCTTTGTCGGTGCCTCAGCCAACTTGAGACCCTCCAGCCATTGCAGCAAGGCCGCATTCACCTGATCCGGCACCTCATCGTGGGGGCAGTGCCCGGCCTCCAGAACCACCTCAGTGGTGGCCGCCGGGGCATAGCGCTGAAAGGTGGAGCGGCGACCGGGAGCATTGATCCAGGGATCACGGATGCCCCAGAGCAACAACACCGGCGCCGTCAGTTCCGCGAAAAGCTCATCGAGGGGCTGACCGCGGGGGATATCGAAGACTGTGCGGAACACCCCGAAGGCGCCGGGATCAAGGGAGGGGCGCCGGATCGACTCCACCAGCCAGTCATCGACGTTGGTTTTGTCGACGTACACCTGATTGAGGGTGCGGCGGATCGTGGCGGGCCGGCGCAGGTTCTCGAACAACAACCGCTGCAGCACAAGACTCTTCAGCAGTGCCGTGCCGATGCTCTGGCGGGCGATGGCGCCCCAGCCTTGCGGCGGTTTCTGCTCATCACTGAAGGGACCGGCGGCATTGAGCAGCACAACCCCCGCACAATCTGATCCCAATGCGGCCCCGGCAGCGAGGGCCGCGAATCCACCGAGGGAATTGCCAGCAATCACCGTCGGACGGCCGATACGCTCACACACATAGGCCACCAGTTGGTCGCGCCATAGGGCGCCGCCGTAGTTCAGCCCTGCTGGCTTGGCACTTCTACCGAAGCCCAGCAGATCGATTGCATGCACGGCATGGGTCTTGGCCAACACGGGCATGTTGTGGCGCCAGTGATCGGTGGATGCCCCGAACCCATGCACCAACAGAAGAGCCGGACGATCGGCGCTGTCCTGCTCTGGATGCTGCTGCACCATGTGCACGGCGTGGCCGAGATGGCTCCATGTGACGCGATCCACAGCAGGCTGCGAGGGACGCGATGCTAAGTAGCACTGCGGCAGCTTGGATGGTGAGCTACGAGGTCATGGGCGGACCATTGATGGATGCATCCGTCTGGCGCGGAGGTTTGCTCTGGGCCATCGCCCTTTACGTGCCGCTGAGCGCACCCCTCAGCACATTAGAATCAAGCCTGGTGGACAGTGACCTCCCGGAATCGTTGCATCAACCAGCTTTGGTGATCAGCAGTTTGCTGCTGGCCCTGGTCACCGGCGTGATGACCCAGCTCGGATTCAGCTGGGCCTTGGGTCCCGGCTGGGCCTCCAGCCTTGGCTTTGTGGCAGTGGGCTGGAGTGTTCTGCTCGTCCTCGCAAATGCCGGGAAAGATGATTGATTCAGGAGGCACCCGCCAGGGGGTCCGCTGCGAATTCGTCGGGAACTTGATTGCCGTCCTCAGGGGGCTTGCCTTTGAGGACGATGCGCAACAGCACCGGCGCCAGGAAGGTGGTGCCAATCACCATCAGCAGAATTGCCGCTTCAAGGCCAGGACTGAGCAACCCTGAAGCGGTACCCAGTCCCAGGAAAATCAGGCCGACTTCGCCTCGGGGCATCATTCCCAAACCCACAACCAGGTTGTTGGTCTTTTCCTTGCTGAAGATGGCCCAGCCGGCAGCCACCTTGCCGATGATCGCCACTACGAAGAGGAAAGCGGCCACCACCAGGGCGGAACGGGCCCCGGGGTCGGATGGATTAATCACTGAGAGGTCCATGCCGGCTCCGACCAGCACGAAGAAGACGGTGGCGAACAAGCCAACGATGGGGGTAACTGCCGCCTGAATTTCGTGGCGGTGCTTCGAAGTGCTGGCGATCAAACCAGCGGCAAAGGCCCCGAGCGCAGCCTCCAGACCAATTGCAGAGGCCACGAAGCAGCTCACAGCGAGCAGCAAGTAGGAACCAATGAGTTTGGCGCCGGGGGCCTTGAGCTGATCAATCACCCAGTCGAAAGCAGGGGCAGCCTTCTGGCTCAACAACAAGGCCACCACCACGAACAGTACCGCTGCCACCACCAGCTGAACGATGGGCCCGATCTCCAGGCTTCCGCCGGCCGCCAGGGAGACGACGATGGCCAAGATGACGATGCCGAGGATGTCGTCAAGGACGGCGGCGCCGATCACGATCTGGCCTTCACGGGTGCGCAGATAGCCCAGCTCCCCGAAGACACTGGCTGTGATGCCAATGCTGGTGGCCGTCATCGAGGCGCCGGCAAAGATCGCTGGGATCGCATCCACATGGAAGATCGCCATCAGGCCAAGGGTGCCGAGGGCGAAGGGCAGCACCACACCAACCACGGCGACGCTGAAGGCCTGGCCCCCCACCGCCATCAGTTCCTCCAGCTCACTCTCGAGACCCGTGAGGAAGAGCAAGGAGTACAGCCCCAGCGTGGCCACCGCCTGCAGGGCGCCGAAACTCTCGTCGTAGAGAGCTGGAATCTCATCAACCGGCACATGCGAAAGGCCGGACACCACCTCGGAGAAGGCTCCAGAGAGTTGCACCTGGGTCTCCGGTAGCACCAGAAGATGCAGACCCGAAGCACCGATCAGCACCCCGGCCAGGAGTTCGCCAAGGATTGTGGGGAGCTCAAAGCGCACCAACACCTCGGCGAGGGTGCGGGCCGCCACGAAGATCAGCATGAAGCGAAGGACGCCGATCAACGTTTCCGCTAATTCGAGGTCGTGACTGCTGATCTCGCTCAGCAGGGTGGGCAGCAGCATCAAGCCGGGCATGTCTCACGCCGAACCTTAATGGCGATTCCGCTGCCGAACTGTTCGCTGGATGATCCCAATTGACCGGGAATGCTGTATTAAGAGCTTTTTTGCAGGCAACCCCAGTTGTGATGGCTACGGTCTGGGTAATTCATTGAGTTGGGCTCCGAGCACCCCTGGCCTGACGGTGATTCCACGCTCCATGGCTCGCTGAACCCTCATGACCACGTCACAATC
>NZ_JBGKDP010000192.1:0-4917 GCF_042954245.1 Parasynechococcus sp. | reverse complement strand
CTCACGGAACGAGGTGGCGAATTCGGCACTACCACTGGCCGCCAGAGGCGCTGTGGCTGGTTTGACGGCGTGATCGGTCGCTACGCCGTGCAGGTCAACGGCTTGGACTGTCTGGCCGTGACCAAGCTGGATGTTCTTGATGAACTGGACGAAATTCAGGTCTGCGTGGCCTATGAACTCAACGGCGAACGAATCGAGCACTTCCCCAGCAGTGCCGATGACTTCGCCCAGTGCAAACCCATCTTCGAAACGCTGCCTGGCTGGCAGTGCTCCACCGAGGAATGCCGCAGCCTTGAGGATCTCCCCAAACCGGCCATGGATTATCTGCGCTTCCTCGCCGATTTGATGGAAGTGCCAATCGCCATTGTCTCCCTGGGGGCCAGCCGTGATCAGACCATCGTTGTCGAAGATCCGATCCATGGCCCCAAGCGGGCCCTGTTGAGCGCCTGAGCCTCTGAGGTTCATACTTCGGGACTGCTTTCCACTCCCTGATGTCATTAGAGACCCGTTTCTCTAGCACCTGCAGTCTCGATGTCGTTGGCATCGGTAACGCCATCGTCGATGTTCTGGTGCAGACGGACGACAGTTTCATCGCTGAACACGGCCTCCAGAAAGGGGGCATGGCGCTGATCGACGAACAACAAGCTGAAGCTCTCTACAAGGCCAGTGGAACGGACCTCGAGACCTCTGGTGGATCGGTCGCCAACACTATAGTAAGCATCGCTCAGCTCGGCGGACGCGCTGGTTTCATCGGCCGCGTCCGGGACGACCAGCTCGGCAGTATTTTCAGCCACGACATCCGGGCCGTTGGGACACGCTTTGAGACCCCAGCAGCCACCAGTGGAGCCACAACAGCGCGCTGCCTAATTTACGTCACGCCCGATGCCGAGCGGACCATGTGCACCTTCCTGGGGGCTTCCACCCAACTGGAGCCCGAGGATCTCGACCTCTCCATGGTCAAGCAGGCCAAGGTGCTTTACCTGGAGGGCTACCTCTGGGACAGTCCAGCCGCCAAACGGGCCTTCATCGCCGCCGCCGAAGCCTGCCGTGAAGCAGGAGGAAAGGTGGCTCTTTCCCTCTCCGATGGCTTCTGTGTGGATCGGCACAGAGCGAGTTTTCTCGAGCTGGTGAATGGCCACGTCGATGTGCTATTCGGCAATGACGTTGAAATTCAGTCGCTCTACGAGACAGACGATTTCGATCAGGCCCTCGAGCGGGTGCGCGGCGGCGGCTCAGTGATTGCGATCACCCGTGGTGCTCAGGGATCCGTCGTGCTGAGTGGAGACCAGCGCTGGGATGTCGGCATCTTCGGCCTGGGAGACCTGGTGGACACCACGGGAGCAGGCGACCTCTATGCCGGGGGATTTCTGCATGGCTTCACCCAGGGCGAGTCACTCGAGCGCTGTGGTGAGCTCGGAGCCCTCTGCGCCGGCCAGATTGTGACCCAACTGGGGGCCCGCTCCCAGGTCTCCCTCAAGCAACTGGCGGAGACGCATCTGAACTGAGCTCAGCACTTGCCCAGGCCTCATATGCCGGTGATGCCGTCGTCGGCTAGCATAATCACTGGGGAGGTGTCGTAGCTGTGCAGCTCTGAGACGGCGAAGCGCAGGGCTTCCAAATGCTGGGCGGAGGTCTTCATCAGCAGTTGGACCTCATGGGACGCCTACAGCGCCCCCTCCCAGCGATAGAACGACTGAACGGGGGGATGGGGACTACAGGTCACGAGATGGCGCTCCAGCAAGGTCTTAGCCAGCTGTTGGGCACGCTCAGCGTTCGCTTCAGTGGTGAGGGCCAGCACGAGCCCACTCGTTTCAATCACGCTCAAGCTGATCCATCAGCTTACTGACATCCTCGACACAATCCATCCCATCGGGGGGGGATGGGCGCCGCAACAGCAGCAAGCTCAGCCCGAGGTCTGTGGTGAGTTGATGCCAGAGCTGTTCCGTCACACCACCGGACTGGCGGCAGAGCACCACCCCAATGTCCCAGCGACGGCAGAGGGACCGCTCGATCGCCCCCGGCACCTCCCCCTGCAGGGGTCGCACCACGGCCAAGTGATCCGGGGGCAGACCTGCCCGCAGCGCTGCGCGTAATCCATCGGGGGACGGAAGCGCACGGCCATAGGGGATGGCTCCGGCGCAGCGCACAGCAGCAGTCAAGGCCGGAAGATGACGACCTCCAATAGCCAGCAGCAGGCGCTGGCCCTGGAGCGGCTGGGTGGCCAAAGCCTCGGCATCAGCCAACAGAGATGCAGCTCCAAGCGGTTCAAGGCGACGCTCATAACGCAGGAGCGGTTGACCGAGATCCGCACAAGCTATAACCAGGTCATGACTGACCCGAGCTGCAAAGGGATGCGTGGCATCCACCACCCAACGGAAAGGCCCGGCCTGGTGGAGAGCTGCCGTAATTCCGCCAATGCCCTCCAGGGCACCGATCAAGATCCGCTCGACTGGCAGTCCCGCGTAGGCCTTCGCCGCACTTGGGGTCACCACACTCACACTCACACGCCAATTACGGTGAGAGAGCTCCTGCACCAAGCGCGGCCCCTCACCGGTTCCAGCCAGCAGCAGCACACGACATTGGTCATTCGCAGGGCCTTGCATCAGGATATGCGCCGACACCAGCTCAAGCCATGAACCATTGCGTGCTCGAAGTAGAGGTGATCGACGCACCGACGGTTCGATACACCCAGGACAACCAGACTCCCATTGCGGAGATGGCCGTGCGCTTTGATCCCCTTCGGGACGGTGATCCGCCAGGCGAATTGAAAGTGGTGGGCTGGGGCAACCTGGCCCAGGAACTGCAGAACCGTGTGCAGACCGGGCAGCGGCTGCTGATCGAAGGCCGGCTGCGGATGAACACCATGCCCCGGGCCGATGGCATGAAGGAAAAACGGGCTGAATTCACCCTGGCTCGGCTTCATCCGATCGGCGCGGCAGCCACGGGTGCACCCCCATCCGGCAACCCTTCAGCCCCGGCCCCAGGCCGCCAGGCACCCGCGGCTGCGCCGACCAAGGTGGCGAAAGAGCCTGAACCGGCCAGCTGGAATGCTGCGCCCCTCGTGCCCGACACCGACGACATCCCCTTCTGAATCAGAGAACGCTCGCGGTTCGGAGCACCTCAACGACTAGTTTCGTCCTGCAGTTCTGAAGCTCGGGTAATCAGTTGTCCGAGCTCCCGTTCAAGAGCGGCAAGGTCCAGACGCAGTTCGGGCCAGCGGCCACCATCAATCTGTTGCAGCAACCAGCTACGATCACGGTCGAGCTGCTGGAGCAGATCATCCATACCGGTCGACGATGGATCAGACATCTAAACTCGAGGCAGTGGATCTTCATCCTGATGGCTTAGAGGTCAAAATGATGATCAAGCCAAGGCCTTCATGAAGGATTTCTTCTCCCCCGGCAGCCTCGTCACCATCGCCGGAGGCATGCTGACCGTGATCGGTGCCACCGCTTACGCCACCGGAAGCGCCAACCTCAGCCTGCCCACGATTTTCTACGGAATCCCGATTTTGTTGGGGGGACTGGCCCTGAAATCGTCGGAGCTGCCACCCGCTATCCGGGTGACACCGATCAAGACCTTTCAAAAGGAACGCGAAGCTGCGGCCCCTGAACTGGGCAAATTGCTCGGCGATGTGACGCGCTGGCGCTATGGCCAGAAGGCCCACCTGGAGTCGTCGCTGGAGGCGCTCAAACTCTGGGACGAGGACACCCCGCCGCAGTTGGAGGAGATCGAAGAGCTGCATTCCGACAGCGGCTACGGCCTGCGGATGCGTTTCCTGCTGGGAGCCGTTCCCCTCAAACGCTGGCAAGAGCGGCAGGAGCGGCTGGGGCGTTTCTTCGCCAAGGGGATGAGAGCGGAACTCAAGGAACTGGATGAGCAACGGCTGGACGTTGTCCTGCTTCCAGCGGGTGAGGCCTAAGCCATGGCCCAATCCACCCAGAACAACAATGACGTTCTCAGGGTGTCGGTGCTCAGCGAAGCCCTTCCCTACATCCAGCGCTTCGCGGGTCGGCGCATCGTGATCAAGTACGGCGGAGCCGCCATGGCCCATGCCGAGCTGCGTGCTGCCGTCTTTCGCGACCTGGCTCTGCTGGCCTGCGTTGGGGTCCAACCCGTGGTGGTTCATGGCGGCGGGCCCGAAATCAACCAGTGGCTTCAGCGTCTGGAAATCCCCGCCGAATTCCGCGACGGACTGCGCGTCACCGATGCCGACACCATGGATGTGGTGGAGATGGTGCTGGTGGGCCGCGTCAACAAGCAGATCGTGAACGGCCTCAATCAGCTCGGCACCCGTGCGGTTGGTTTGAGCGGAAGTGACGGAAGTCTTGTGGAAGCACGCCCCTGGGGGAATGGCAGCCATGGGCTGGTGGGGGATGTTGCCCGCGTCAATCCCGATGTGCTCGAACCGCTGCTGGAGAAGGGTTATGTGCCCGTCATTTCCAGCGTTGCCGCAACCCTCGATGACGGGCGAGCCCACAACATCAATGCCGACACGATGGCGGGAGAGCTAGCGGCGGCTCTGGAAGCCGAAAAACTGATCCTGCTAACCGACACCCCCGGCATCCTTAAAGACCGGGACGATCCCGACTCCCTGATCCGCAAACTACGCCTCTCAGAGGCGCGACAGCTGATCGAGGACGGCGTGGTCGGAGGGGGCATGACGCCCAAAACGGAATGTTGCATCCGCGCCCTGGCCCAGGGCGTGTCAGCCGCCCACATCATTGATGGCCGGGTTCCCCATGCCCTCTTGCTCGAAGTCTTCACCGACGCCGGCATCGGCACGATGGTGGTGGGACGCGGCTAGAGGGTGAGCGAGCAGGACGCAGCACTGGACCTCTCTGAAGCGGAGGCAGCCCTCGAGCGCGGGGACTACGGCCAAGGACTGGACCTGCTTCTACCCCTGGCGGAGCAACA
>NZ_JBGKDP010000191.1:0-6280 GCF_042954245.1 Parasynechococcus sp. | reverse complement strand
CAAGTGGGCCATTGGTATGGCCCACGACCGGGCCACCAGTGACCCGGAGATCTGGCGTAAGGCCAGTTCCTTCGGCATGGCCGGAGAGGAAGTGGACGGCATGGACGTTCTGGCGGTGCGGGCAGCGGCCCAACGCGCCGTGGAACGGGCCAGAGCGGGTGAAGGTCCGACCTTGCTGGAGTGCCTGACCTATCGCTTCCGGGGTCATTCCCTGGCTGACCCGGACGAACTGCGGGCGGAGGAAGAAAAGCAGTTCTGGGCCAAGCGTGATCCCCTCAAAGCCCTCGAGCAGGACCTGACCGAAGCGGGTCTGGTGAACAGCGATGAACTGCGCGCGATCGAAAAGGAAATCGACGGCATCGTTCAGGACTGCGTTGACTTCGCCCTCTCGGCACCGGAGCCAGACGCCGCAGAACTCACGCGCTACATCTGGGCGGAAGACTGATTCAGCTGAACTGGATCTGTTGAAGCCATCATCTCCCGAAGCGGCTCAGATTCCGCTCGGAAGTCGACGGGTGAGATTGCGCAGCTTCCGCAGCGCTTTGAGTTCAACCTGATGCACCCGCTCTCGGGACACCTCCATCAAGCGTCCAATTTCAGCCAACGTGTGGCGCTCGTTGCCCTCAAGCCCGAAACGCATGCGAAGAACGTGCTGCTCCTGTTCGCTCAGGTGACTCAACCAGCGGCCCAACTGTTCGTGATGAATCCGCTGTTCCACGATCTCGAGCGGTTCATCGAGGGATGAATCAGCGATCAAATCACCAAGGAAGCTGCGCCCCTCCTCACCATTGACGGGAGCATCCAGGCTGCTGGTGGTGAGGGCCTGCCGCAGCAGCGAATCCAGCTCATCCCAAGGGATATCCATGGCTTCGGCGATCTCCACACGGCTGGGCATAGCGCCGAGCTTGTGGGCTAGATCAAGACTGACCTTGCGGATCGTGGTGAGCCGCTCACTGAGATGTACGGGAAGCCGGATCGTGCGCGACTGGCAGGCAATGGCGCGGGTCATGCTCTGGCGGATCCACCAGAAGGCATAGGTGGAGAACTTGTACCCTCGGGTGGGATCGAATTTCTCTACAGCACGCTCTAGGCCGAGGGAGCCCTCCTGAATCAGGTCGAGCAATTCCAGACCTTTACCTTGATATTTCTTGGCAATGCTGACCACAAGACGGAGATTAGCCTTCATCATACGCTCTTTGGCGCGGCGACCGATCCTTAGAAGACGGCGCTGTGCCGCGGTGAGTTCTCCATCCTCGAACTCACGGGAGCCGTCTTTGGTGAGGGCCATCATCGCCTGCACCTGATTGCCCAACTCGATTTCTTCAGCTGGGGTCAGCAGTGGAATTCTGCCAATAGTGGCGAGGTACCAACTGACGGGGTCGCTGCTGCGCCGGCGTTGCGTCTCCAGCGGCTTGGATGCGGTGGACACCTTGGGTGCTGCGGAAGTGAGTTGACTTTCCTACGAACAGAAAGAATGTCGAAGTGTTTTCAGCAACCCTTCAGATTCAGAACAGCAAACCGCAACAATTCGGATTTACGAAAGATTTAAAAACCAAGAAAAGCCCTTTTGGAACCTGCAAGCCGAGGCAAATCCAAACGACTCATTTGCTCAGGCTTCGTTGAACATCGTTGTTTTCTTTTTCTGACACCGTGCTGTATTGATTTTCAAACAATCTGCAATTGCTAAAGCATCACTGGAGCGAGCACGAGCTGCTGCCCAACCATGCAAAGCCGCAGCGGCAGCGAAGCTTTCCAGCCCAGGCTGCTGCTGTGCTGCAACCGCCTGGGCGCCCCAACCGGTAGCAAAACCGGCCAGCAGGTCACCCAGGCCGGCGCGGGCCACCCGAGCGGTCGTGCCTGTCAGCACCACCGCCGCACCCGATGGATCCGCCAGCACGGAATGCGCTCCCTTCAGCAAAATGCAACAACGGCTGCAGCGGGCTGCGGAAATCGCCCTCTCCAGCGCATCACCCGCTCCACCGTCTGGAAACAACCGTGCAAACTCGGCCGCATGGGGCGTCAACCAGGTCGGCCCCTGCCGCTTCAACAACCAACGCCACCCCTCCGGACTGGCCGCCAGCCCATTGATGCCATCGGCATCGAGCACCAGCAAACCAGCGACGCTGAGCATCTGCTCCGACCACCGGTTCCACCAATGAGTGGGCTCCCCCAGCCCGGGACCGACCAAAACCGCATCCAGCCGCTCTGGAATCACCACGTCCTCCAGTTGCATCACCTCCGGCAACACCTGCCACAAGCTGGATTGAAGACGGGGCGGCACAACGGCCTGAACGCAGCCGCAGCCACTGGCCATGGCCCCCCGCAGCGCCAGATGTGCTGCGCCGGGGTAGCGATTACTGCCCGCCACCACCAGGCAGCGGCCCCGTTCGTACTTCATCGCTGTGGGCGGCAGCGGCGGTAACGGGGCCGAGCAGGCCTCTCTCACCGGTAGGCGACGCGGCAATACCGCAGCGGTGTTGCCCATCACCGCAGGCGGCAACCCCAGATCGATCCGCACCAGCGCACCAACCCAGGGACGGGCCGGGTCCAGACACAACCCGCGCTTCAACCAGCCAACGCTGAGGGTGACCGAGGCACAGGCCGCCTGCTCGCCCAACACGGTTCCTTGATCGGAACAAAGGCCCGACGGCAAATCCAGGCTGATCAACGCCCCAGGCTGCAGCTGCTGCCGACGCCGGAACAAATCCGCCAAGAACTCAGGCAGCAGCAGACTCTGGCCGAGCCCGAAGACCGCATCCACCCACAGTGCGGCTCCGCCTGGGTCGGGCTCTTCAGCCAGGCGCCGCAGACCGAGCCACTCCCCATGGCGCAGATGTTCAGCGGTGAGGGGCTTGCGAATCGGCAGGGGACTCCACAACGACACCTCAATGCCAGCCAGGTGCAACTCCCGGGCCACCACGAGACCATCGCCACCGTTGTGACCCGGCCCCACCAGGACAACCACGCCATGGCGCAGCAGATCCCGGCGTGCCAGCAGCCAAGCCGCCATGGCCAGCCCCACCTTCTCCATCAAGGCGGCGACGGGCATTCCGCTGTCGAACAACCTCTGTTCCAAGACGGCCATGGACGCGGCATCCACCAACAGATGATCGGAATCAGCGGGAGGCCACACCAGTTGGAGGTTGCCGGGACCTCACTATGGAGAGAACTCCCTGCGCCGCCCATGGCCGTTGGATTCACTACAACCCGCGCTGGAGAGGCTGCTCTTGAGCACCTCCGGCAATGGCCAGGGGAGCATCGCGTGGCCGTTGGTCTCTCTGGAGGCGTCGACAGTTCCCTGACGGCGGCACTGCTGGTGGAAGCGGGCTGGCAGGTGGAAGGCCTGACGCTCTGGCTGATGAGCGGAAAAGGGGCCTGTTGCGCGGAGGGGCTTGTGGATGCAGCCGGCATCTGTGAGCAGCTGGGCATTCCCCACTACGTGGTGGACATACGGGAGACGTTCCAACAGGAGATCGTTCAACGACTGGTGGATGGCTATCGCGATGGGATCACGCCACTGCCCTGTTCCCAGTGCAATCGATCGGTGAAATTTGGACCGATGCTCGATTGGGCTCTACAGGAGCGCAAGCTACCCCGCATCGCCACCGGCCACTACGCCCGGATCCGTCATGGCGGCGATCAAGGGCGACATCAGCTGCTGCGGGGCCTCGATACCCGCAAGGACCAGAGCTATTTCCTCTATGACCTGCCCCAGGAGGTTCTGGGGCGCATCGTTTTTCCATTGGGGGGACTGACCAAACCCGACACAAGGCTCGAAGCCGCCCGACACGGTCTGCGCACCGCAGAAAAACCGGAGAGCCAGGATCTTTGCCTGGCCGACCACCACGGATCGATGCGGGCGTTCCTGGATGCCTATCTGCCACCGCGGCAGGGGGAAATCGTGCTGGCGGAGGGGGCCGTTGTGGGAGAGCACGACGGCATCGAACACTTCACCATCGGTCAACGCAAAGGTCTCGGTGTGGCCTGGCGCGAACCCCTTCATGTCATCCGCCTTGACGCTGCGATGAATCGCGTGGTCGTCGCACCCCGGGCCGAAGCCGGCCGAGACAGCTGCGTGGTGGGCGCGGTGAACTGGGTCTCCATTGACCCGATCGATGCGCCGCGAACCGTTGAGGTGCAGGTGCGCTACCGCAGTACGCCGGTGCGTGCGGAGCTTTCACCCCTCCCGGCCACCGAGGCGGATCAGCAGCGGGAGCGGCCCCACCGCTGCCGTCTCAGCTTTGAAGAGGAGCAGTTCTCGATCACACCAGGCCAGGCGGCGGTCTTCTACGACGATGAAACCGTTCTGGGTGGGGGGCTGATCCAACGGGAATAGGGCGTGACGCGCTGGCGCACTTGAACGAGGGCCTCAGCGACGCCCGGAGCCTCAGGCGAAAGCAACCACTGCACCGACCCGTTGGCCGAAATCAGCGCCGTCGGGCCCGTGTTGCCAACGCTGAGAAGATCCCGTCCTGTCTCGAGTGCCCTTAACGGCGCCAGAGCCAGAAACTGCTGCTGCAGCAGCAGCGGATAGGGGTCGAGATTGGCGATGGCCAGGAGCCAGGTCGCGCCATCGGCAGCGGCGCGCGCCAGAGCCAGACCATCGGCGATCTCGTAGCAGATCGCAACGGCCGCAGGGGGGTCAACCACCGCCATCGTTCTCGAGGCCGGACCGGGGGTCAATCCACCCACCGCAGAAAGTCCCGCCGTCAGCCCGGCGGGCAGGGGCGGGATCCATTCCCCGATCGGCACCAGACGGTGCTTGTCAGCCAAGGGAACAGGAAAGCGGGCAGGCGGCTCGTACAGCAACAAAGAACTGCGTTGCTGACCCCGCACCCAACGGAATCCGCCACTGATCAGAGGAATGGCTGGAGCTTCGACCGGCAGCTGAAAACGCGCCGGAAGCGCTCCTTCCGGAGCCACCACAGCAGCCGGATTGTTGGGCTCCAGCTGACGCATCGCATCCACCAGAGTCATTGGAAGCGCCTGTTGATGCTCCAAATCGAATTTTTCTCGAGTGGGAACAGCGGGTTGCCAGACCCCCAGAGCAATGGAGGCGACCGGCGGCGGCGGTGCCAACAACAGCCAGCTCCCCAAGCCATGGGCCAAAAGCACACTGGCCAATCCGAGCAAGCCCCAGCGGCGCCAGGCAGCGGGTTGCTCGAACAGCGCCAGCAGGCAACAGCCCCAGCACAACTGCAGCAACGTCAGCCCTCCGGAGCCGAACCAGCGGGCCAACCCCGCCAAGGGGCGGTCCCAAGGCAGGGTGATGCCGCCGACGCCGATCCAGAACAACGGCGACCCCGACAGCACCAGTTCAGCCAGAGCCCAGAGCCCGGCCAGCAGCATCAGCCGCACAGGATGCGGCCAACGGCGTGGGAGCCGCCGCGCCAGCACAGACCATCCGGCCAGGAGCAGAGCGGCAAGGCTCCCGCAGGCCAGCCAGAGGGCCAGTGCCACAGGCAGGCTGAACCAGGCGGGAACACCCATCCAGTTGAGTGGATGCAAGGCCAGCAACCAACGGTGGCTGATCAAAACGGCCAGCAGTCCCCAGCCCGCCGACCACCGGGGACGCTCAACCACGGACCAGAGCAGCGCCAGGGCGGGGACCATCAGCAATGGTCCGCCTAGGGATGCAGCCACGCCTGCCAGGACGCCGCCTAGCAGCGCCCGCGATCCGGCCTGCAGTTGGTGATTGCCCATGGTCAGCAGTCCCGGCCGAAGGCATCCTGGATCGGACCCGCCCACCTGTCGCCATGGATGCCGCGAATCCTCTTCAGCAACTGCTGCTCCGTGACCTGGGCACAACCACCCTCGTTGCTTACCGTCTGCGCGGCGTCACCCAGAACTGGGTGAGCAGTGGACGGCTGGATCCGAATGAAGCGTCCGCTCTGGTGGACGACGTGCTCAAGGCTCTCCGCGGTGAAACACCCGAACTGGAACAGCAGATGGGGCGCAACCTGGAACGCAACCGCGACAACCTGCTCCAGGACTTTGGCGTTCCCAGCCAGAAGGAAGTGGAGAGCTGCGCGGCCGCATTGATCGCCTCGAGCAACAGCTACGGCAGATGAACCGACCTGAATGAACGCCGACGCCGCGGACCGGAGGTCAGAATCGGCGCAACATGAAGCCTTTCCGTGCGCGACATCATCATCAGCACAACGGTCTGCGTGGCCTGCCTGCTCCTCGCCTTGGTCAGCCAGATCGTGGCCCCCTCCACAGTTTCCGCAGCCCCGGCACAGCCTGCTGCCGTTCGCACGGAGGCTTCGAAACCCCAAAA
>NZ_JBGKDP010000190.1:0-7430 GCF_042954245.1 Parasynechococcus sp. | reverse complement strand
AGAAATGGCCCTGTGCGTTCGCCAACCGGCAACCCAAGCTCGCTATCACCCCAAGGGACGGCTCAGAACCTGTTGTGCACAGCCTCGGACCAGCGCCATCGGCGATCTGGCGTGGTGATGTGTTGATGCACTGCGGTCCTGCCTTTGGCGTGTAGGGGGCGAGATCCGAAGCGGCAGCCGCTATCAGAACCGTGTTGTCTTGGATGGCGTCGACCGTTTTCAGCTCCACCAGCCGTCGGCTCTTCCGGTGCTGCAGATGCAGATCGAACAACGCACTCGCTTGGGTAGTCGGGTCCGTTCCCAGGGAGTGGGTTAGGGCTCCGTGATTGGCTCCTGCTCTGGTGCCAGCAGAAAGAACACGGTCAACGCCACTTCAGACAGCGCCAGGAAGAGGTGGTCCAACCAGCCCAGCTCGACTCCCATTCCCATGAAAGTGATCCAGCTGTTCATAACAACCATCATCACGGCGAAGATCGCCAGCGCCAGTGCTAGAAGAGGCTGCAGTGAGCGACGTTGGTTCCAGATCGCCCAGAGCAAGGGAGAATCAACACGACGGTGCAAAGCCCATGCAGGATTCTCATTGAGACTTCGCTGTGCATGTGTGGGGTGATTGCAGCCCAGATGTTCACCGGGACCAGCAGTGAGCAGAACACTAAAAAAGCGATCATGACTTCAAATGCACGGTGAAATGTCTTCCTTCTCCAAGGCGGCTCGCCACCTCAATTCTGCCGCCCATTCCTTCAACAAACAGCTTGACCAAAGAAAGCCCGAGCCCTGATCCTGTTTATAGGGGGCATTGCTAGCGCGTTGGAAACGCTCAAACACTGTCTCCAGCTCTTTAGGAGGAATCCCGATGCCATGGTCGATAACATCGATTGCTGGATTTTCGGTGTCTTTGCGCAGTACGAGCTCGATCGGTGCTTCTTCCGGTGAGTAATTGTGAGCATTTTCGATGAGATCCAACAACACCTGTTACAGTCTTGCGGCGTCAGCTCGAGCGATTAAATGCTTCTTTCTGGAAGTTTTATCTGAACTTTACTGGGCATAGTGTTTCGAGAAAGTATAGCAACTTGCTCAAGCTTTTCAGCCAAGAAAATGTCTTCATAGGTGATGGATGGCCTGCCTGAATCACTTCGAGATAGATCCAAAAGATCATCCAGAAGGGTTCTCATCAGAATGGTTTCTTCATTCGCTGTTTGTAGGTCTTTAACTTCCAGTTTGGTAAGACTTTTGCTTCGCTTCATCGTGTGGTAAAGACACCCCTGAACGATCGGAAGGGGTGTCCGCAATTCATGGCTAGCGGCACTGACAAATTGCTTTTGCTGGCTCCAGGATTGGCTAAGCGTTCGACCAGGGAGTCAAAGGTGTCTTGTAAATCTTCGATTTCTGTCGGGGTTTGATCAAGTTGTAAGCGTGTGTCTGATAAGTTATCGGCATTCGGGTCTGCTGTGGCGAGGCTCAGCTGATTTAGTGACTTAACGATTCTTCGAACCACTCAGCTGACAGCCAGTAAAGTAATGGAAAGGCAGCTTCCCCAGATCAGGATCATCATCGCCAAGTAATTGCTAAGACCTTTCAGGTTGGTCTCTGTATTGCTCATCATCCATAGTCGTGCGCCCGAGAGGAATTCCTTGGCCAGTTCAACGATGTGCTGAGAGTTATTGGTATCGATTCAGGGTCTCGATGGCGTGCGCACATTCTTCAATGCTGGCCCGGGCCAACTGGCTTTTATTGGCGAATATGGTGCGTTGGCCCAAGAATAGGCCCACCGTTGATGCTCCGGTGAAGCCAACAAGAACCACCAAATACGTTGCCAGCTGCAGGCTGCCCAGCAAATGTTCTCTCCAGCGATAAGAGGAGCGCATGTCTCCATTCTCATCAGTTGGGCGGAGAATGCATACATCCCAAGCTGAATGTTTCCTATATGACCCTTAGCCTCTCCACCCGCATGGCCCGCTGGGGCCTGGTGATTGTGGGGATCTACCTGCTGGTGGCCTTGATCACGCCGTTGTTGGTGAGTGCTGGCGTCCTTCCGGACGCCAATACCGGCCTGGAGAACCCGATCTACTCCGGTCCCAGCTGGACCCATTGGTGCGGCACCGACCGGCTCGGCCGGGATGTGTGTGTGCGCACCATGGCCGGCAGTGGGGTGGCGCTTCAGGTGGTGTTGCTGGCGGTGGGTTTGGCCCTGCTGGTGGGTGTGCCCCTGGGCATGGTGAGTGGTTATTTCGGCGGCGCCGTCGATCGCCTGATGGTGCTGCTGATGGACACGCTCTACACGCTTCCGGTGTTGTTGCTTTCGGTGGTGTTGGCCTTTCTGCTGGGCAAGGGCATCCCCAATGCCGCCGCAGCGCTCTGCGTGGTCTACGTGCCGCAGTATTTCCGCGTGGTTCGCAACCAAACCGCCCAGATGAAGAGCGAGCTGTTTGTGGAGGCCGCCCAGAGCCTGGGCGCGGGGCCGCTCTGGATCCTGCGGCGCTACTTGTTTCGCCACGTGATCACCTCAGTGCCGGTGCTGCTCACCCTCAATGCCGCTGATGCGGTGTTGGTGCTGGGGGGATTGGGATTTCTCGGTCTGGGCCTGCCGGAGACCGTGCCCGAGTGGGGTGGTGATCTCAACCTGGCACTCGCAGCAGTGCCCACCGGGGTGTGGTGGACGGCGCTGTTCCCAGGCCTGGCGATGTTTGTTCTCGTATTGGGCCTGTCCTTCCTTGGGGAGGGCATTGAGGCCTGGGTCGGCGGCGCCGAAGCCCTGCCCGCGTCAGACTGACCCCATCGGCACGGGTTGGATGGCCTGGTGGAGCAGCTTGATGTTGCTGGGCATGGCCGCGCTGCTCTGGAAAAAGAGCTGCGACAGCACGGATGATGTGATCGCTTTGCTCGAGCGCATCCTGGCCACCACCTTGCTGCTGGTGGTTGTACTCGTGAGCCGCAATCTCCTGCTGGAAACGGCGGTGTTGATCGCCGCGGTTCAGTTGCCTGGGGTTCCGCGGCGTCAGCGCTGATTTCAGGCGGGTTTCGGTACCTTCACCTCACGGATCGAAATCCGGCAGGAGCTGGGGAAGATGGCATGGGCCGCTTCCACGGCATGGCTGAGATCGTCGGACTGGAGCATTTCTTCGCCCCATTCGTTTCCGCAGTGGTAGGTGACCGCGTACTGGTGCAGCTGTTTGTTGTCCATTGCTGACAATCCGCTGCTTTGGTTATGGCCCAGGGTTCATAGAGACACAAGTCTTCCGTCAGATCAGCAGCGCAGCTTCACAGTTCGCGGTAATTCCTCCATCAGCTCTCCTTCCTCACTCAAGGCGGGGTAAGGCCGTTCCTGCTCCCTGCACCAGCGGGCCACCTCCGGGTAGGACCACTCAAACAGCAGCTGCTGGTACTGCTCTGGCTTCAGGCCTTCTCCTTGGGTTGGAGCCAAACCGGCCACCTGACGTTGGCGCAGTGCTTCAAACAGCAGAGTCGCAGTGGCGACCGACACGTTCAGGGATTGCACCATGCCGCGCATCGGGATGAACAGCGCTTCATCCATCAGATCCCGAGCTTGATCGGTCAGTCCCCATTTCTCGGCTCCGAGCACGAAGGCGGTTGCTCCGGTGAAGTCGCACTCCCGGTAGTCCTTGGCATTCACCCCGAGATAGGTTCCGTGGAGGCGGAACCCTTTCGCTTTGAGGTGGCGGATGGCTGTTTCGGTGTCGGGATAGTCGTGCAGAGGCACCCATTTTTGGCTGCCCTGGGCTGTGCTGTTGAAGGTGCGTGGCCGCCCGTCAAAACTCACCGCGTGGGCTTCCAGCGCCCCAGCGGCATCACAGCTCCGCAGGATGGCGGAGAGGTTGTGCGGTTTCTCAACGTGTTCGAGCAGCACCGTGAGATCCGCCATGCGGTGGTTCAGCACGGATTTCAGTCGCTCAAACCGTCGCGGCAGCAGGGGCATGGGCAGTTAATCGGGTGAGAGCAACAGGTTTGGGACCTTCCATGCTTTGGGGCCTAGAACGACAATTGAGAAGTTAGAGCTTCCGTCGCCATCCAGATTCCGCCCAAGGATCCCTCTGTTGAACCGTACGTCTCCGGCAGTTCGTTTGATCAGCGTGTCTGGAGCCAGGTGGCCCGTATCCCCCACGGCCGCTTGGCGACCTACGGCCAGATCGCCGATTTGATCGCTGCCTTTGGTTGTGCGCGTCAGGTGGGTTGGGCGTTGCGGCGTCTCAAGCTCCCGTCCACCGTTCCCTGGCATCGCGTGGTGAACGCTCAGGGTCGGATTTCGATGAGTCTCAGCCGTGAGGGAAGTGACTGGATCCAGCGGGACCTGCTGCTGGCAGAGGGCATTCCGGTGGATGAGGAAGGACGCTTGCTGTTGTGTCAGTTCCTCTGGCACCCGGACGCCCATGCTGGGGATTGATGCGTGGTCCTCTTGTCTGATTCGGCTCCGATTGGACTGCTGCCGCGCCGTCTCGCCTGGGATGTGTTGCAGGCGGTTGCGGCTGGGGCCTATGCCGATGTGGCGCTGGAGCGGGCGCTGCGGGAGCGGGATCTCAAGCCTTCGGATCGGGGGTTGGTGACCGAGCTGGCCTATGGCGCGATCCGCCAACGGCGCACTCTCGATGCCTGGCTGGATCGGTTGGGCAAGGTGCCGGCCGCGAAGCAACCGCCCAAGCTGCGCTGGCTGTTGCATGTGGGTCTCTATCAACTGCTGTTGATGGAGCGGATTCCAGATTCAGCAGCGGTGAACACCGCCGTGGAGTTGGCCAAAGCCAGCAAGGGATTGGCCCGACTGGCTCCTGTGGTGAATGGGGTTCTGCGGGCGGCGCTGCGGGCGCGGGAGGCCGGTGAAACCCTGCAACTGCCCAACGATCTGGCGGCTCAGCTGGCCCAGGCCCATTCCCTGCCGGATTGGTTCACCCAGTTGTTGATCGAGTGGCGCGGGGCGGAGGGGGCCGCAGCGGTGGCAAGCACCTGCAACCGTGTGCCGGATCTGGATTTGCGGGTGAATCGGTTGCGATCGAGTCCTTCGCAGGTGCAGCAGGATCTGGCTGCGACTGGCATCAACAGCGAACCCATCGTTGGTTGTCCCGACGGCCTGCGTATCTCAGGCCACAGTGGCGATCTGCGCCACTGGCCTGGCTATGCCGAGGGCCATTGGTGTGTGCAGGATTGTTCTGCGCAGTGGATTGCACCTCTGCTCGATCCCAATCCGGGAGATCGCATCCTGGATGCCTGCGCGGCTCCGGGGGGGAAAGCCACCCATTTGGCGGAGTTGGTGGGAGATCAAGCGGAGATCTGGGCTGTGGACCGTTCAGCCGGACGGCTCAAGCGCGTTGCGGCCAATGCCGCCCGGCTTGGCCTCGCCTCCATCAATGCCCTTGCTGCGGATGCCACCAATCTTTTGGAGCAGCGCCCCCAATGGCGTGAATCCTTCCAGCGGATTTTGATCGATGCCCCCTGCTCTGGGCTGGGAACCCTGGCCCGTCACCCCGATGCCCGTTGGCGGGTGACGCCCCAATCCATCCGTGGTCTTTTGCCCCAACAACAGGCTCTCCTGGAAGGGCTTTTGCCGTTGTTGGCTCTCCAAGGAGTGTTGGTGTACGCCACCTGCACCATTCATCCCGATGAAAATCAGGCACAGATCCGGGCTCTGTTGAAGCGTCACACAACGCTGAGTCTGGAGCAGGAAAACCAGCTTTGGCCGGACCAAGCCAGCGGCGGGGATGGGTTCTATTCGGCTGTGCTGCAGCGGGTCTAAGTCCTTGGATCAATCCGTGGTCCAACGACGCCCCTGGCGATCAACGCTTCTGCCTGCGGAGCTGTTTCTCCAGAGATAGGGCGTCTGGCGAGGCGGAGGTGCCACGGGCGTGAGAGCGGGCAGGTCGGTCTCAACCGTCGGTTGAGCTCCATCAGGCTCGGTGGCGCCCTTAGGCTTTTGTTTGGATTTGGTCTTGGGCGGCTTGGCAATCGTTTTCGGATCGACAGCCAAACGCACTTTGCGTTTCAGCATGGGTTTGTCGGGGAAGGCGCGGACTGGGATCTCGTCCTTGATCTGAAGCATGAATTGCTTCCATGCCCATGCCGCCTCGCCGCTGGTGCTCTTGGTGGCGCGGTCGTCGTCGTATCCAAACCAGACGCCCGTTGTGAGCTGAGGAATTGAGCCGATGAACCAGAGATCACGGGTGTTCTCTGACGTTCCCGTTTTGCCGGCCACCTGTCGATCATCGAGTTTGGCGGCGATGCCGGTGCCGCCGGCCACCACCCGTTGCAGCATCCAGTTCATGGTGTCTGCCACATCACTATCAATCGCCCGTTTGCCTCGGTTGTCGCTCAGTCGCCGGCTCCAAAGCAGCTCATTCTTGGGTCCACGGATTTCCTCGAAGGGGCTGGGTGTGAAGAACACTCCGCGATTGGCCATGCCGGCATAGGCGGCGGTCATGTCGAGGATGGTTTGTTCGTAGGCCCCGATGGCCATGGGGTAGTACTTGCCGAGAAGTCGCTCGGTGCCGATGTTGAAGTTGTTGGCAATCTCAATGACGGCATCAAATCCAACGATGTCTTGCAGTTGAACTGCCACCGTGTTCAGCGAGTTCTTCAGCGCATCGGCAAGGGAGATGTTGCCGTAGTACTTGTTCCCAAAGTTTTTGGGGCAGTAGCCATTCCAGCAACGCTGGGCATCAAACACTTTGGTTTCGGGCTTCATGCCGCGATCAATGGCCGCGGCGTAGGGAAACAACTTGAAGGTGGAGCCCGGAGAGCGCAGCGCCAGGATGGTGCGGTTGAACTGACTCTTGGAGAAATCCTTGCCGCCCACCATCACCCGCACCAGTCCGTTGCCGGGATCGATCGAAACCATCGCACCTTCGGTGTCGAAGGGGGCATTGGCTCGAATCACCTGCTGAGCTTTCTTTTGCCAGTCGAGATTCAGGCTGGTGCGCACCTTGACCCCGCCTACTTCCAGTTGTTCTGGCGTCAAGAATTGGGGCAGCTCCTGGGCAATCCAGGTGGTGAAGTAAGGCGCTGAACTGTTGAAGTACTTGGGTGTTGCTGGCTTCAGTCCCAGGAGGCTGTTGCGACCGCGCTCCGCCTCGCTGGTGGAGATGAATCCTGCCTGGGCCATGCGATCCAGAACGATCGAGCGCCGCTCCTTGGCCAGATCTGGGTTCACCAGGGGTGAATAAATCGATGGAGCCGGCGGCAGCCCAGCGATCATGGCCGCTTCAGGAACCGTGAGCTGCTCCGGGGTTTTGGAGAAGTAGATCCAGGCTGCATCGGCAACGCCATAAGCACCGGAGCCCAGGTAGACGTAGTTGAGGTACTGCTCGAGGATCTGCTGCTTGCTCAGCTGGCGTTCCAGCTTCATGGCCAGAGCCGCTTCCTTCAGCTTTCGGGTGATCGTGCGGTCTTGGCTCAAAAAGACGGTTCGAGCGAGTTGCTGGGTGATGGTG
>NZ_JBGKDP010000189.1:0-6900 GCF_042954245.1 Parasynechococcus sp. | reverse complement strand
AGGACGACTCCATCGCCAGGCGCTTGAGCCGCATCGAAGCGCAGCTGGCCAGGATCGAGGAACTGCTCGTCAGCGCAAGGACAGACGACGAGCAATCCTCCATCGCCACTCAGGAACAGTGCTACGAGGCATGGATCCACTATCTGAACAACACGCCTGAAGCCGTCGAAGCTCACCTCACTGCCCACGAGATGGCCGCCCTAAAAGCCTCCATCAACGCCCAAGTTCCAGGCGATTCGTAGAGTTATACACAGCTTTTCCACAGGGCTCAAACGGGTGGTCCTGGCGAGCACAGTGGTTTTGGTCGTCAGCGTGGAAAACAAGCCTCAGACGCTCAGCAGCCTCAAGCAAATCCTGCGGTTCGTTGTGAAGAATACTGTGCTGGCAGTTGATTTCAGGCAACAAACGCATCAGTGATTCTGAAAACGCATCAAGTCCAAATGAAGCGCTCTCTGCTGTGAACGAAGCAACGAATCCTCAGCGGAAGCCTCAAGACACCGATCCGCCAGAGGAGTCAGTTGAAAAACTGTGGAAAAACAAAAGATATTGTTGCGATCACTGCAGATAGCCGGGGGACGTGCATGTCCGGGTCAGTACCTCCCGACTCGCTGACTGGATTCTGGTGTGCGAAACCTGCTGGCCGAACTTTCGAGAACAAGCTGGTTATCGCTATGTAAGAACGCGCAAGGCCAACCACCGCAACCGAAAAAGGCGGTAGCAGGATGAAGGCTCAAAGCAGTTCGCATTGGTGGCGAATCACCGTGCCGCGGCGTTCCCAAAATTCCGGCGCTGATCCATCAACAACACGCCACCACCAACGACCATCGGTGTAACTGGGTGCACCTGCATTGTTGGTGCGCGGTAGTTGCAACTCCACGTCGCGCCAGTGCAGCAGAACACCGTCCCCCGGCAGGGTTCCCTCCAACATGTTGGGAATGCCTTCCGCCAGACCGGTGAGATCGACGGCTCCTCGCGTGATCTCAACACTGAGCCGATCCCCATCGCAGAGCCAATCCGCCCATGACGGCTGGGGAGCCACCAACAAGCCGAGTATCAACAACGCCGGGCCCAGGCCCTTCGCGACAGAATTCAGCAATGCTGTTAACCCTCATCTACGACGGCGGATGCCCATTCTGTCGGGAGTTCGCCCTACGCAGTGAGCTCCAGGGGGGTGTTCCCAACCTCCGCATTGTTGACGGGCGCGCCGATCACAACATCCGTCGCGAGCTCAATGCCCTCGGACTACCTCTACGCAATGGTGCCGTTCTGATCGAAGGGGAACAGAAGTGGCATGGTAGTGAAGCCATTGCAGAACTCAGCCGGCGCATGAAACCCAGTGATCCCCTGTTGCGGGTGCTGGCCAAACTGTTCGGTGATAACCAACGTTCAGCACTCGCCTATCCCGCCCTGTTGGCAGCCCGGCGCATGGCCCTCGCCACACGTGGCCTGAACGTTGACCTGGATCAAACTTCATCGCGCTGACGCAATGAGCCAAAACACGGGTGGTCGCAACCGATACCCCTGAACTACCGTCGAGTCATGCCTAAAGACTCTCTTAAGAATCGATCCCGATCCCTTCGTTCCTGACGCGCTGAGTCATCAGCAACTCAACGCCTTGCTGAAAGCGGCGATGGACACATCCGCCGTTCCTGAAGGGCGACTCAGCGATGACGAACTGCTCCGCGCAGCACTGAGTGCGTGGGCCGACCAAACGCAGGAGTTGCTGCGTTGGATTGAAGGGCAGGGTGACGCGGTAAGCGACACCCGATCACCCAAACAGGTGATGGCGCTGGGAAGTTTTCGTACCCATCTGGTGATGGGCCTCAAGGCACTGCGCTATTCCGAGGGCTGAGTCCTCTGCTGCACCCGACGGGCATCACAACACTCCTCAAGAACAGAGAGGAACTGTTCCGGCTCCGGTTGATCATCAAGATCGAAGCGTGTGGCTGCAATCACCGTGAAGTTGATCCAGGTCTCAACTTCAGGACCATCGGATGCCATCACGAGGTCGTAGCAGGCTTGAAAATCTGAATCCGGTGCAAGACACGCGCCGCATTGATGACGTCATACAGCTGATCCAAACCTTCTGTTTGTGCCTCAGCAAAGACGGCACGGATGCGAGCCAACATCAGCAAGCTCGCTCAAGCTCAACAACAGAAACCTCTGATGTGACATTGCAGTCTTCTTCTGCAAGCTCAAGCAATTCTGCATTGAGCTCCAGCAACGTCAGTGCCAAAGATGACGCAAATTCGATGCAGAACAACTTGTCTTTCACAACACCACTGCGTGGAATGCAGAAGGTCTAATCAACGCAGCGAGTTGACCGTGGATTCCGCAATCCTGCTTTACATCAACAACGAAAAATGAGAGAAATTCTCTCATTGTGTATCGAAAAATCAAACCAGCCGCAAACGTTGTGTGGGGCCACTAGCGGTACAGGGAGCTCAGGCCGCCACAGGTTCAAGCATGGAGCTGACGCTGGGATGAAATCCGATCTCACGCAGCCGGGCATTGCTGACACGGGCATTGAAGATGCGGGCGCCGGGTGAACTGGAGATCATCCACAAGGTTGTAGATGCCTTGGAGCCGCCGGCCGACAGCGAAATCAACGCCGCGGATGATGTCGTGCAAATGAACCCAGGCATTAATGTGATTGCCGTTCTTGCGAACCGACTGCCCAGCAGCACTGCGGATGTACGACGGGATGTCCTTACCGGGACCGTAAATACCACCCAGCCGCAGCACGCAGGCCTGGGTTGAGGCATCGTTCAACGAAAGAACGGATGTCTCTGCGCTAGCCAGAAAAGCGTTGGCGTTGTTGGAAAAATCCGGAGGCGTCAGCTCATTGCAGATCGCGCCGGACTAATCGCCGTACACCCCAGCACTGCTCAGGTAGGTCACATGCAGCGGCCGGCGCCCTTGGCGTTGACGCAGCGCATCAACGAGGGCCGGCACCGCCTGGCCGTAAAACTTTTCGTATTGATCCTCTTCAAAGTTGGCGGTGGTGGTGGCCATCGCAATCAGAACGCCATCGAGCCGATCCAGGAAGCTGGTATCGGCTCGATGGCGTCGCCCGCACGGTAGAGGCGGGGGTGGTCGACCAGATCGCAGAGTTCAGCCAGCCATCCGGGGCTGGTGGTAGCGCCGACAACTTCATGGCCTTGAGGCCTGAGATGTGCTGCAACAGCAGATCCAACATATTCAGAGCCAACAATCTGATAACTGCCCGACATGCCTGGTCAAATAACCTTTACAAAATTTAATGAATAAGCATTGGGCTTGCCGTGACAATGGAGACATGCTCTCGATGGTTCTCAACCTCCTCTGGGTTGTTCTCGGCGGACTGCCCATGGCTCTAGCCTGGTGGCTAGCTGCATTGATCTGCGCCATCACCATCGTTGGCCTGCCATGGGCGCGGTCGTGCTGGGTGATCGGCTGTTTCTCGCTCTAGCCTTTTGGTTCCGAAGCCGTAAACCGTCGTTAGCTCAGGGGACAAAGCGATCTGGGGACGGGCCCCCTGGGTGCGCTCGGCAATGTGATCTGGTTTCTTGTGGCCGGCTGGTGGCTGGCCCTGGGTCACCTCAGCAGCGCCTTGGCTTGTTTTGTCACGATCATCGGCATTCCCTTTGGCATTCAGCACATCAAGCTGGCTTTGATTGCCCTAGCCCCCGTTGGCATGACGGTGGTGAAATCAAGAAACTGATCTCAGCAGAGCTGATCAGAACAGCAGCTGAGTTAGCCAGACCATCGCCAAACCGAGCACGCCAGCCAATAGCAATCCTCCAACCAAAAAGGCGATCGCGGCAGCCAGCCCGATCCTGGCCATGGTGTCTGGGTAGAGAAGAAACAGGGTCAGCCCAAGCGCCACAGGCCACAACGGCGGAATCAACAGGCAAACCCCGGTGAGGATCATCAACTTGCGATCACGCTGTTGCTTGGCCTCCAACTGACTGGCCACCGCATCAGCTTCGCGATCAAGCTCAGCTCGCTCATCGTCACTGAGCCAACGCCCACGAGCCTTGGCACGATCGAGCTCGTCCTCGAGCCGTTCAGCAGGGTTGCCATTGCTCATCGGGGCACCTTAAGAAGCAAGGGATCAGCACAAAACAAAGCCTGAAAAACACAATCAAGCCGAATTAGGTAATTTTATCTAGGTATTTACCCGCCGCAATAATTTCATTGCCCAAAAAAGAAAATCAGCATAGTGTCGGTCTACGAATTGAGAATGACATGCTGAATACAAATTTGGAATCACCAAACGCAGCCCAGGCATGCGTCACTGAATCACAAGTGAATGCCTATTTTGAATGTCTGACACTCTGCAATCTCGATGACGGAGTCTGTTACGAACAGTGCATTCTCGTGCATCTGAAAAACGAGGTTGATGCATGAAAAGCTTGAGCCATCAAACACAAATGGGTTTAGCATCCCTTGCCTCAACAGTTGCAGTTGCACTTCTCGTGATTGGCTTCATGGGCATGGCACAGCACATCAGCCCCAGTCCGCTCTGAACCCTATGAAACACCTGCTCACTTCTGTCGTTTGAAGGTGTAGCAACCACCATGGTAGCCGGTGAAGGGTTGGGCGTAGGTCACCAATTCCCAGCCTTGCTCTCCCAATTCATTCATCAAGCCCACCAGGCTGACGTCGCGCTGCGGATGGCTTCTGGAGATCAGCTGGCGATCATCCAGCCAGAGCTCCTCAATTTCCCCGGTCCACGACTTCCCCCGGGGCACGAAGCGCAACTGGGTGTATTCCCAACGCATCACCAAGCATCAGCTGAACGACGCACCATCTTCACCGCAAACGGCACCAACCGGGAGCGACAATTCAAGAACACGCTGTTCTGTGATGCGTCGACTGCTCGCCCAGCTCGTTCTGCTCATCGGCCTGCTCACGCTCACACCGGGCTGGTGCGAAGCCTTGGAGGTGACCCTGCAACGCATTGATGCCAACGGCATTGGCGAGTCGATCGGCAGCGTCACAGCGCAAGACACCGACCAAGGCCTGGTGATTTATCCCGATCTGGCGGGTCTGAGCCTTGGGAAACACGGCTTCCATCTGCACAGCACAGGAAGCTGTGAGGCGGGCGAAACCGCCGAGGGCACCCCCGTCGCCGGCCTTGCTGCAGGTGGGCACTGGGATCCTGACGAAACTGGCCAGCACCTCGGCCCCTTCGGAAACGGTCACCGGGGCGATCTCAGCAGGCTGGTGGTGAATGAAGACGGCAAGACCGATACCAGCGTGGTGGCGCCACGGCTCAGCACAGCTGATCTGAAGGGCAAAGCACTGATTGTTCACGCTGGAGGCGACACCTACAGGGACGAGCCCCCCCTCGGTGGAGGTGGAGCGCGGGTTGCCTGTGGTGTGGTGCCGAACGAGCGCTGACTCAGCCGTTCATGAAGGCGGCACACCCTGATGGCCTGAGCGGGTGGCTCCTGACAGAGGGCATCGAGTTCCCTGTTCAGCGGCTGAAAC
This sequence comes from Parasynechococcus sp., assembly GCF_042954245.1. Lineage (GTDB taxonomy): Bacteria > Cyanobacteriota > Cyanobacteriia > PCC-6307 > Cyanobiaceae > Parasynechococcus. The sequence continues at coordinate 1,422 of NZ_JBGKDP010000189.1, read as the reverse complement.
AGGGAAAGATCTGCTCCGGGAATTGAGGGAAACACCAGGAACAAACCTGAGGCGATCAAACCGATCACAGCACCGCTCCAACTCTTAAGAAAAGCCTAGGTTCGCATCGATTAGGGGTCCTGTTCGTCCCTGCAGACCACGACCGTCAGCGCATCGATGTGCAACATCAGACCAGCGCGCCAGGCAGCATCATCGTCATAGGCCTCGGTGGTCTCTACCACAATCGAGCCCGCACGCTCAATGATCAGGTCATAGGCGGGTGGCATCGGAGCGTTGCAGTACCTCCCCATTCAGCAGGCAAAGCGCGTCTGGCACATCCCCCACTTGAGGGAGTTCAACGGCAGGTGGGCAGGTGAACATGATGAAATGCTTGAGCTCTCAAAACGTTGTTCAAATCACCCCTGTTTCGGCGCGTCGGGATCTACCTCGTGCTCAGCACGGCTGCCGTCACCGCCGTCAATCAGCTCGAGATTGAACAACAGAGTGTTTACCAGATCTATATCCCGATGTTCATTGGGATCTATGTCATTTCGCGTTGGCTCGACAGTCGGCTCAACCAGGCCTCCCAACAGCAACAGACCAACGCAACGCACAACAAAGGCTCACCGTCCACAACCGACCGTGGTTTTGGACAGTGAGGTGAATCGAAGCTGTTTTGAAGCTCAGCGGCGGGGTTCGGCCTTGCGGACGGAGATGGCACGACCCATCCACTCAACGTTCTGCAGGTCGTCGATCGCCGACTGCTCATCGGCTTCGCTGCTGAGGTCCACAAAAGCGAAACCACGCTTGCGGCCCGTCTCCCGATCGAGGGGCAAGGAGCATTTGCTCACCTCGCCGTACTGACCGAACAGATGAATGAGATCCTCCCGCTCAGCGTCCCAGGAGAGATTTCCGATAAAGATCGTCAAAAAAAAGAATTGATCAAGACTGCTTACCCTCGCACACAGCGGCCAAGTGCCGAGCCTTCAGAGGGGATGGCTCAACGATGGGATCAAGAACTACCAAACAATTCCGTTCAAGGCTGAATTCGATAGAAAGCCTTTGCTTCGAGCCCAATTGAGCCTCAACGGAACCAGGCTTGATTCAGTTGAGGCATTGAGATGGGTGGACTCAGCGGTACCAAGTCGGATGATTTCATCAACGCAGCCAAAGCCCGCGGCGAAGCTGCCCTGCAAGACAAGCAGCCCAAATTGACCAAGCTGGAAAAAGCATTCCGGCATGCTGCAATCCGGCGGTGGGCTGAAGATGCCCGCAAAAAGGGACACCATTCCTAAGTCAGGGCCCGGTCTTTCCAGGTCCAACCGCGTCCCGTGCGGGTGCGCCAGATCGAGACGGGGCCAATCGCACCCACCGGCTCCCATCAGCCACTAATAGCTGAGGGGCACATCAAAGTTGCTGCGCGTCCGCAGCCGCAGCTGTTGA
>NZ_JBGKDP010000188.1:0-10411 GCF_042954245.1 Parasynechococcus sp. | reverse complement strand
GAGTTGCAGCAGCAGGTTGAACACATCGGGGTGGGCTTTTTCGATTTCGTCAAAGAGCACCACGGTGTAAGGCCGGCGACGCACCGCCTCAGTGAGCTGACCGCCTTCGTTGAAGCCCACGTAACCCGGAGGTGAACCGATCAGCTTGCTGACCGTGTGGCGCTCCATGAATTCCGACATGTCGAGGCGGATCATCGCCTCCTCGCTGCCGAAGAAATAGGTGGCCAGAGCTTTCGTGAGCTCGGTCTTACCGACACCGGTGGGGCCGGAGAAGATGAAGCTGGCGATCGGACGGTTGGGGTTCTTCAAGCCGACCCGGGCACGGCGGATGGCCTTGGACACCGCCTTGACGGCTTCGTCCTGACCGATCAGACGCTTGTGGAGAGTTTCCTCCATGTTGAGCAGCTTGACCGACTCGCTCTCGGTGAGCTTCTGCACCGGAACACCAGTCCAGGAAGCAACGATCTGGGCGATATCCTCCTCGTTCACCATCGGTGAGCTGTCTGAAGCAGCCGCCTCGGTGGTAGCCGTTTCACCGGATTCAGAGGTTCCGTCGGCTTTGGCCTCGTCTTTGTTGGCCTGGAGCAGAGAACGGATCTGCTCACGCAGTTCCACTTCCTTCTCGCGCAGTTCACCAGCCTTGGTGAAGTCCTGATCGCGAACGGCATCCTCCTTGTCTTTCTGGACGGAACGCAGTTCCTTGTCAACTTCCTTGGCTGCGGGGGGCAACTTCGAATTAAGCAGACGTACCCGGGAACCGGCTTCATCGATCAGGTCGATGGCCTTGTCGGGCAGGAAGCGATCCGAGATGTAGCGATCACCGAGGGTTGCGGCCGCCACAAGGGCGTCATCAGTAATCTTGAGGCGGTGATGCTGCTCGTAACGCTCACGAAGGCCGCGCAGAATTTCGATAGTCTCGTCGATGGACGGCTCACCCACATTCACCGGCTGGAAACGACGCTCCAGGGCGGCATCCCGTTCGATGTGTTTGCGGTACTCGTCCAGGGTGGTGGCACCGATGCACTGGAGCTCGCCGCGGGCGAGGGCCGGCTTGAGAATGTTGGCGGCATCGATTGCACCCTCAGCAGCTCCGGCACCGATCAAGGTGTGCACCTCATCGATCACGAGAATCACGTTCCCGGCTACCTTGATCTCCTCCATGATCTTCTTGAGGCGCTCTTCGAACTCACCTCGGTACTTGGTGCCGGCCACTAACAGACCGATATCAAGGGTGAGAACACGTTTGTCTTCAAGGATGTCGGGGATGTCGCCCTGCTGAATGCGCTGGGCCAGGCCCTCAGCGATGGCGGTCTTACCGACACCGGGCTCGCCGATCAAAACAGGGTTATTCTTGGTGCGGCGACCCAGGATCTGGATGACACGGTCGATCTCGTTGTGACGACCCACCACGGGGTCAAGCTTCGCTTCTGTAGCGAGCTGGGTGAGGTTGTTGCCGAACTCGTCAAGGGTGGGGGTTTTGGTGGATCCCTTTCCACTGCCGCCACCGCCGGCAGAGACTTCAGCAGTTTCACCCAGCATACGAATTACCTGGGTCCGCACCTTGGCCAGGTCGACACCGAGGTTCTCCAGAACGCGAGCGGCAACACCTTCGCCCTCACGGATCAGTCCAAGCAACAGATGCTCTGTACCGATGTAGTTGTGACCAAGCTGGCGAGCCTCTTCCAGAGATAGTTCCAACACCCGCTTGGCGCGGGGAGTGAAGGGGATCTCGACGGCAACGAAGCCGGATCCACGTCCGATGATTTTCTCAACTTCAACCCGGGCATCCTTGAGATTGACCCCCATGGACTTCAGAACCTTAGCGGCAACACCTGTTCCCTCGCCAATCAGGCCGAGGAGGATTTGTTCAGTACCAACGAAGTTGTGACCAAGTCTGCGGGCCTCTTCCTGGGCCAGCATGATCACCTTGATGGCCTTCTCGGTGAAGCGTTCAAACATCGCTGGGCCAATGCAGTGATGTCACTAAGCTATCAGGGTTGAGGGATCGCCGCGAGTGTTCGGCTTGTTCGGTCACTTTCCAGTCTGAGACTGACCTGAAGCGCACAAAAAATAACAATAAATCCCACAAGATTCACCGCTCTTTTTGTCTCCCAGAGACGGAAAACCGAACAACTTCACGCCGCCGACGTGGGCGACGGCGATGACGGGATGCGACACCACTGAATGAGGGCGTCGCAACCGTCGGAGTAGTACTCGGAACGGGTGCCTGCGGTGCGGAAACCGGCTTTGGTGTAAAGCGCCAGAGCGGCAACGTTGTCGCTGGCCACCTCGAGGGTGGCGTGCACTGCACCGTGCTGTCGTGCCCGTTGCAACAGTGCTTGCAAAAGCAGACTTCCATGGCTGCTGCGACGCCTGTCGGGATCCACAGCCACCGCAGTGATGTGCAGCTCATCGGCCACCATCCAGCCGCAGGCCACCCCCAACAGGGCATCGGGCTGCACAAGACCGATGCAGAGGCGCCGGGGGTCGTCCAGCTCCCGCCGCCATTGCTCTGCGGTCCAGAGGCCGTTGAGCGCCCGTTGATCCAGTGTCAGACAGGCTTGCTGCCAGGACGGGTCAAGACGCAGGATCTGCGCGGTCGGTCCGCCCCCTGCAGGGCCGATTCCTAGATTGCCCTTCGACGCCGCCACTTCGTGACCCAAACCATCACCAGTCAACGGCTCTTCGAGGCCAACCGGGATGCGGAGAGCCCCAATCGCAACCTGACCCCGATCACCACAGAACTCGACGGCAGCGACCGTCTTGTTGTCGGGGGGTGTCGTCTCAGCGATCTGGCCGAGCGTTACGGCACACCGCTGTATGTGCTGGACGAGGCCACCGTTCGGGCCACTTGCCGGGCCTACCGCCAGGCCTTGGAGAAGCATTACGCCGGGCCATCCCTGCCGATCTATGCCTCCAAGGCCAACAGCTCCCTGGTGATGAGCAGCCTGGCGTCCTCTGAGGGGCTGGGTCTGGATGCGGTGTCAGCCGGTGAATTGCTGACGGCGCTGCGCGGGGGGATGCCCGGGGAGCGGATGGTGCTGCACGGCAACAACAAATCCGACGAGGAGCTGCTGCTCGCCTACGCCAACAAGGTGACGATCGTTGTGGACAACCAGCACGATCTCGACCGCCTCGCCGAACTGCTGCCCGCTGGAGCCGAGCCGGCTCAGCTGATGCTACGTTTCACTCCTGGCATCGAATGCCACACGCACGAATATATCCGCACCGGTCACCTGGACAGCAAGTTCGGCTTCGATCCCGACCAAGTGGAACCCGTGCTGCGCAGCCTGGTGGGACAACCCTGGGCCCAACTCACCGGGCTGCACGCCCACATCGGATCCCAAATTTTTGAACTCGAGCCCCACCGGGATCTGGCGGCGGTGATGGCCGACAAGCTAAAGTTGACCCGTGACCTGGGCCATCCAGTGACCGACCTCAACGTGGGTGGTGGTCTGGGCATCCGCTACGTGGAGTCGGACGACCCCCCGAGCATTGAGCAGTGGATCCAGGTGGTGGCCGAAGCCGTCACCAGCGCATGCCAGGAGCGGGGCCTCGAGCTGCCGCGGTTGATGTGCGAACCGGGTCGTTCCCTGGTGGCGACCGCCGGCGTGACCCTGTATTCGGTGGGCTCACGCAAAACGATCCCCAACGTGCACACCTACGTGGCGATCGACGGTGGCATGAGCGACAACCCTCGCCCAATCACCTACCAGTCGCTCTACACCTGCTGCCTGGCCGATCGCCCCCTAGCAAAGCCAGACGAAAGCGTGAACCTGGTGGGAAAGCACTGCGAATCCGGCGATGTGCTGCTGAAGGACCTGCCCCTGCCCACCACCGAGAGCGGTGACATCGTTGCCGTTTTTGCCACCGGTGCTTACAACGCCTCGATGAGTTCGAACTACAACCGGATCCCGAGGCCCGCTGCCGTTCTGGTGCACGACGGGTCAGCGGAACTGATGCAGAAGCGGGAACAGCCGGATGACCTGCTGCGCTACGACGTTTTACCAGAACGATTCAACGCGTTACGTTGATTGCAGCAGTGAGAAAGGCGGAGTGAACGTGTTGGCGGTGGTGGATCCGCGCCTAGTGCTCGACGTTCTTTTTGCCTCTTCCATCGGCTTTCTGCTTTTTTCCCGCGTCAACGAGCAGCGCACCCTCTGGCTGCTCCGGGGATGGTTGTTTCTGGTGGCGATGGCCTGGTTTGTCCAGCGCTTCGCCAACCTGCCCCTCACCACAAAACTGGTAGACGTGCTCGTCATGGCCTGTTCGCTGTCCCTGGCCATCCTTTGGCAAGGGGAGCTGCGTCGCCTGATGGAGCTACTGGGTACCGGCCGTCTGGCCGTGTTGCTGGGCAATCCCCAGAAAGGGTTCAGCGCTTCGGCGGGGACCGTCAGCCAGATCACCGAGGCGGCGGGCCGGCTGTCGCAGTTGCGGCGTGGAGCCTTGATCGTGGTGGACCTGGGAAGCGACCTGAGGCCCGAAGACTTTCTCAATCCCGGCATCCCCATTGGTGCTGTGCTGAGTCGCGAGCTGATGCTCAACCTGTTCGCCGCCGACACCCCCCTCCACGACGGTGCCGTGCTGGTGCGGGGCAATCGAATCGAGTCGGCGGGGGTGATTCTTCCCCTGTCCAGGCACAGCGTGAGTCGTTTCGGCACCCGCCATCTGGCGGCCCTCGGGATCACCGAACGCTTCGATCGCTGCATCTGCATTGTGGTGTCGGAAGAAACCGGAACACTGTCTCTGGCGAACCAGGGCAAGCTGGAACGACCGATCACCAGTTCACGCCTCCAGGAACTGCTCAGGGAGCTGTTCAGCACCGCCGAATCGATGCCGCCAGCACGACGTACGGTGGGTAGCGCTCCGTCCGAATCGCTGTCTTGAGCCGCCCTCCGGCCACCAGCACCGACACGGCCGATCGTTCGCTTCTGCCTGCGGACCTCGACCCGGGTCGCCTCCCGCAGCACGTGGCCCTGATCATGGATGGCAACGGTCGCTGGGCGAAATCCCGCGGTTTACCCCGCGTGATGGGGCATCGTGCCGGGGTTGAAGCGTTGAAATCCACCCTGCGACTGTGCAGCGACTGGGGGATCCAAGCCCTCACGGCCTACGCCTTCTCCACGGAGAACTGGTCACGCCCAGGGGAGGAAGTGAATTTCTTGATGACCCTGTTCCAACGGGTGTTGCAGGCCGAACTGCAGGCCCTGGAGGCCGAACAGGTGCGGATTCGCTTTCTCGGCGATCTGAAGGCCCTGCCTCAGAAACTGCAGGAGCTGATTGACGATGCCACGGCCCGGACGGCGGGCAACAACGGCATTCACTTCAACGTGTGCACCAATTACGGCGGACGACGGGAGCTGATGCAAGCAGCTCAGCGTCTGGCCCAACGCGCTGCTGCCGGGGAGCTGGACCCCGACAGCATCGACGAGAACAGCATCGCCGCCGAACTGTTCACGGCTGGCGAACAGGATCCCGATCTATTGATCCGCACCAGCGGGGAACACCGCATCAGCAATTTCCTGCTCTGGCAACTGGCCTACGCCGAAATTTACGTCACCGATGTGCTCTGGCCTGACTTCAATGCCGATGCACTGAAAGCCGCCCTGCTCGATTTCCAACGTCGCCACCGCCGCTTCGGCGGTCTTGATCCGATCCGCCCATGACCCTCAGCATCCGCCATGACTGGACCATCGAGGAGATCCAGACCCTGCTGGAACTTCCCTTAATGGAGCTGCTCTGGCAGGCCCAAACCGTGCATCGGGAAGCCAACCCGGGCTACCGGGTACAGCTGGCCTCGCTGCTGAGCGTGAAAACGGGGGGCTGCGAAGAAGACTGTGCCTACTGCTCTCAGTCGATCCACAACAGCAGTGACGTCACCGCCTTCGAGGCCCAGATGCAGGTGGAACCGGTGCTTCAGCGGGCCCGGGCCGCCAAGGAGGCCGGTGCTGACCGCTTCTGCATGGGATGGGCCTGGCGCGAGATCCGCGATGGCGCTCCCTTTGAGGCGATGCTCGAGATGGTGCGGGGGGTGCGCGGCATAGGGATGGAAGCCTGCGTGACCGCGGGAATGCTCACCAACCAGCAGGCGGAACGGTTAGCTGAAGCCGGCCTCACGGCCTACAACCACAACCTCGACACCAGCCCCGAGCACTACGACCGGATCATCTCCACACGCACCTATCAGGAACGGCTGGAAACCCTGCAGCGGGTGCGCAATGTCGGCGTCACCCTCTGCTGCGGTGGCATCATCGGCATGGGCGAAACCCTGCGGGACCGCGCCTCCATGCTGCAGGTACTGGCCAGCATGAACCCCCATCCCGAAAGCGTTCCGGTGAACGGGCTGGTGGCGGTGGAAGGCACCCCTTTGGAAGAGCAGACTCCCTTTGAACCGCTGGAGCTGGTGCGGATGGTGGCGACCGCCAGGATTCTGATGCCCCTCGCCCGGGTGCGGTTGAGCGCCGGCCGGGAATCGATGAGCCGGGAAGCGCAGATCCTCTGCCTTCAGGCGGGGGCCGATTCGATCTTCTACGGTGATGTTCTGCTCACAACGGGCAACCCGGATGTGGAGGCTGACCGCCAACTGCTCGCCGATGCGGGGGTGACAGCCAACTGGCAGGAGGACGCGGCAGCTCCGGCCAGTTGCTCGCCCCGATGATCAGCACAGGTTTTAAAATACCTCCCTCAACTGAGGGATTGCTGGATCGTTCTATATCAACCGAATGGGGGATCAGAGCACTGGCCGAAGATCCCTGAACGGACCATCGACCATCACGACTGTCACCAACCGGAAACACTGCACAAAAGACTCATTGTGGGTGGCGTGTCTGTTGAGCTACACCGTGCTGGTCTGTGGCTCAGCCATGAAGATCGACAGCGCTAACGCTCAACCGATGGGAAGCCTGATCTTTGAAGGGGGACATAAGCCCTTCCATGCCCTAGCTTGTCCCCTGAAGCCGGCTTCGGTGCGCATCAGCAGGAAAGCCTGACGACCAACGCCGCAGTGGCACGACACGGCCTGATGCAGGCTAGAGGACTGTTGAACCGGTGACAGCGTGGACCCGAGCAACCTGGAGCCTGTGCTGGCGAAGGACAGCCGACTCCTGGTGGCGGCGTTTTATGCCTTCACGCCTCTAGATGACGAACGTCGGAAGGCGTTGCTGACCCGCGTGCCGACCCTGGCTCGCGAAGGCAGCGTGCTCGGATCTGTGTTGGTGGCCCATGAAGGGGTGAACGGCACGATCAGCGGACCAGAGCACGGCGTTGATGCCGTGCTGGATCACCTGCGTGCCTCGTTGGATCTGGGTGACGACCACTACGCGCGGCTCGAGGTGAAGCGCAGCTGGGCCAACAAGCCGGTGTTCCGCCGCTTCAAGGCCCGCCGCAAAAAGGAGATCGTGACCATCGGCGTGACCAGCGTGAACCCCCGGGCCAGCGTGGGCACCTATGTGAAACCCGAAAACTGGAATGCCCTGGTGGATGATCCCGACACCCTGGTGATCGACAGCCGCAACAGCTACGAAACAGCAATCGGCACGTTCGAGGGGGCCATCGATCCCAGCACCGAGAGCTTCCGCGACTTTCCGCAATGGGCAGAGTCCACGCTGCGGCCCCTGATCGAACAGAAGGGCAGCAAACGCATCGCCATGTTCTGCACTGGCGGGATCCGCTGCGAGAAAGCCAGCAGCTACCTGCAGCAACAGGGATTCGGGGAGGTGCACCACCTGCGCGGCGGCATCCTCAAGTACCTCGAGCAGGTGCCGGAAGCCGAGAGCCGCTGGCAAGGAGAGTGCTTTGTTTTTGATCAACGGGTGGCGTTGAACCACCGGCTGGAACCCGGTGAGCACAGCCTTTGCCACGCCTGCGGCCTGCCGGTTTCAGCCCAGCAACGCGAACTGCCGAGCTATATCAAGGGGGTGCAGTGCGTGCACTGCCTGGACCGCTTTACCGATGCCGACCGGGAACGCTTCGCTATGCGGCAACGCCAGATCGACCAACACAACATCGACCAGCAGCAGGCCTGAGGAGTTCAGGCTGCATCGGACAATCCCTGCCAGGGACCACCCCGATGCCGTGCTGCCGATCCTCTACAGCTTTCGACGCTGCCCCTACGCCATGCGCGCCCGCTGGGCCCTGCTGGAGGCAGGACTGTTGGCTCAGTGGCGGGAGGTCGCATTGAAGGCCAAACCTGCTGAAATGTTGGCGGTCTCCCCCAAGGGCACGGTGCCCGTGTTAGTGCTGCCAGACGGCGCCGTGATCGAGGAAAGCCTGGCGGTGATGGACTGGGCCCTTGATCAGGCGGACCCACGCGAGCTGCGCAACGCCGGCGATTCCTCAGCGCTGATCGAGCAGAACGACGGCGCTTTCAAACATCATCTGGACCGGTTCAAGTACACCGACCGCTACCCCGGCACCAACAAAGACGAGCAACGCGCCGCCGGTCTGGCGATCCTGCGCAGCTGGAACCAAAGGATCGCTGATCAGGGATGGCTGCTGGGCGAGCGTTGCTCGCTGGCGGATGCCGTCCTCTGGCCGTTCGTGCGGCAGTGGCGCATCGCCGATCCCGAGGGATTCGAAAACGATAACACCCTGGAGGCCCTACGCCACTGGCTCCAGCGTTTCCTCGAGGATCCCCGCTTCGAGCGGCTGATGCAGCGGGCCGACCCCTGGAGTGCCGGGGGACAACACCACTACTTCCCCGCCGATGCCGTGGCGGTGCCCTTGGATCAGCCCCTGTTTCACCTGGCCCTCAAGGCCGACTGGCAGTCCGCCCAGGCCAGCGGCAGCTACCGCATCTCCACCCGGGGAATTAGCTTGGAGCAGGTGGGCTTCATCCACTGCTCCTTGCAGGAGCAGGTGAAGGCAACCTTTGAGCGGTTCTATGCCGACGCTGGCGAAGTGCTTCTGCTGGAGATTGATCCCACCGCCGTGAACGCCCCCCTGCGGGCCGATGCCATTCCCACCGGCGAACTGTTTCCCCATCTCTATGGGCCGCTGCCCCTGAAGGCGGTGCGCTCGGTAAGCACCATGTAAGCGGCAGCATAAGCACAGCCAGATCCCGATCGATGCTTGAGCAATTGGAAGCCGAGGCCCGCGAACGGGACCTGCTGCTGATGTTGCAGGTGGGCCGCCCCCTGGGGCTGTGGAGCCTGCGGCTGGTGGTGGCTCGGCAAACCGCCAGCCGCAGGCTGTTGCTGTTGGGGGAAATGAAGGGATGGGCCTATTCCGCAGCCACGGGTCTGCAGCTCGACACGATGCGAGTGATGCCGAAGGCTCCTACCGGCGCGGGTGATCTGATCTGGGCGGCCACCATGGCCTGGGCCCAGGAGGCCACCCCCTGCTCACGAGCTCGGTTGCTGGCCATCCGCGACGACGAGTATCAGCACCGCCGGCTGGTGCGCTACTTCCACCAACGCGGCTTCAGCAAATCTCGCGATGTGGAAGCGGCGCTCTGTGATCTGCCCCTGCGCATGGTCTGGGGCGGCGCCGGGGCCCTGATGAGTGGTGATGTGGCCACCGTTTTGGAGCGCAGTCTGCGGGGCTGGCGTCAGTCGGCGGCGTGATAGCTGCTGCGCACCAGCGGACCACTGCGCACCTGGGCAAAGCCCAACTCACGGGCCACTTCCGCCAGCTCATCGAACTCCTGTGGCGTCCAATAGCGAGCCACCGGAATGTGCTCCAGCGAGGGGCGTAGATACTGTCCCAGGGTGATCCTTTGGCAATCCACGACGCGGAGGTCGTGGAGGGTGGCGATCACCTCGTCGCGGCTCTCCCCCAAGCCAAGCATCAGGCCACTTTTGGTGGGGATCTCCGGCGCCAGCTCACGGGCGGCTGCCAGTAAACTGAGTGACCGCACATAAGTGGCACCGCGGCGCACCTCCCCCTGCAAACGCTGCACCGTTTCCAGGTTATGGTTGAAGCACACTGGCTGGGCCGCCAGCACCGTGGCTAGCCGCTCCCGTTGGGCCGTCACCGCCTGATCGTGATCCACCACGCTCCCCCAGAAATCGGGGGTAAGTACTTCAAGGGCGATCAGCGGATTACGGGCCCGGATCGCTGCCATGGTGCGGGCGAACAGGCTGGCGCCGTGATCAGCGAGATCGTCGCGGGCCACCGCGGTGAGCACCACATAACGGAGCTGCATCGCTTCCACCGCATCGGCCACCCGCTCCGCTTCAGCGGCATCCACCGGCATCGGAGCCTGGCCCTTGTCCACCTGGCAGAAGGCACAACTACGGGTGCAGATCGATCCACCCAAGAGAAACGTTGCCGTTCCGGAGGCGTAGCACTCACCGCGGTTGGGACAGCGCCCCTCCTCGCAGATGGTGTGCAGGCGGTTCTGCTTCACCAGCCCCTGCACCTGCTCCAACTCCGAGGCATTGCCAATCGGCCGCCGTAGCCAGTCCGGCAA
>NZ_JBGKDP010000187.1:0-25529 GCF_042954245.1 Parasynechococcus sp. | reverse complement strand
CAAGCGATCACGACGTAACAGCCGTTCTTGAGGCCATCAATCACTACAGCGATGGAGATATCGATCGTCCGCAGGAAATCATGGTGGAGCTGCAGGAGGGTTTTTTCAACAAGCACAAACGGCTGAACAAAAAGATCTACGAAAAGGAGCTGGCCAAACTCCAGACGGAACTGGTCAAGATGCAGTACTGGGTGAAAGCCACCGGCTTTCGCATGATCATCCTGTTTGAGGGGCGAGACGCCGCAGGCAAGGGTGGATCGATCAAACGGCTGACGGAGCCCTTGAACCCCAGGGGATGTCAGGTGGCGGCCCTGGACACGCCTTCAGAGCATCAGAAAAGCCAGTGGTACTTCCAGCGTTATGTGGAGCATTTTCCCAGTGCCGGAGAAATCGTTGTCTTTGACCGGAGCTGGTACAACCGGGCCGGCGTGGAAAAGGTGATGGGCTTCGCAACACGCGAACAAGTGGAGCAGTTTTATGTTTCGTACCCACAGTTTGAGCAAATGCTGGTGCAGGACGGAATCCTGCTGCTCAAATACTGGTTTTCCATCAACGATGATGAACAGGAGAAGCATTTCCAGGAACGCATTGATAACGAAGAGCGTCGCTGGAAGATGAGTCCGATGGACATCGAGTCACGCAACCGCTGGGTGGAGTACTCGAAAGCGAAGGACACCATGTTTTCCAAGATGCACATCTCGGAAGCCCCATGGTTCACCGTAGAGGCCAATGACAAGCGCCGCACTCGCTTGAGTTGCCTGCGCCACATTCTCAGCAAGGTTCCCTATGAAGACATGACACCTCCCACCCATCAAGATGCCGAAGCACCCGAAGCAAGGAAGCTACAAACGGCCTCCCTTCAACGAGCAATTTTTGTACCGAACAACTGTCTCTACAAAGATTAAGGAAACACACTACAACAAGTAAAAGCAAGGATTTTGCTCATTCATCAGCCTGAGCAGCTTCAATCAAGCAGCCCATTTTTATGCAAGACGATGATTATTTTTTCGCTCATTCCATCATTAAAAAGCTCGGCTGACATCCGTCCTGCAAAAACCATCTTGCCGTGCTGATATCTGACAATCAACAAACCGCCTACATCCGTAGCGCTTGCTGGGCTTGAGTCCAGACAGCAGCACGCTTTAAGGTATCCAACCATCCGCTTCAGTAGGTTTTGCTCGGTTCCTGGCAAGTCCTAATGCGGTGTATCGCCAGCGCACTATTCCTTGTGGCCCATGGCCTGCTGGTGTTGGAGAACATCACGATTGGAACGGCACTGCATGGGATTGCGGAGTTGTTCCTGGCCCCTTGGGCCATCCGCCACAAAGCCTGGGACATCATCGTGATCGGGCTGATTTTCTGCGTCTTCGACCTGTGGGGAACGCTGCGCTTGACCGGAGTGTTGGTCTAAACCCCTCAACCACTAAGCCGCTGGGACCAAAAACCAAAGAGCTGCCACGACGACCAGAGGAACATCCCAAGGAAGATCCAGTTCAGCCAAGCGGGACGTCTGTCGTTTTCAAACATCTCTCAGGTCAGAAGGAAGGCGACACCTGACCTTATCTGTACCGCCAGTCAATGGCCATGAAGCAGGAAGTTGAAGCAGCAACAGCGCCCCCATACCTCCACACCCCGCCAGCAGCCAGGGCAAGCGAGCTTGCTGTAAATCAAGCAATTCGTCCCGGAACACTGCCATCAAGAGGCCTCCACCGAGAAACGCGGTTGCCGTCGGCAGCGTGAGCGCATCCACAGGATGAAACACAAAGGCATGCAGAAGACCCAGAACAAGGGCAGCACTTCCAATCCAACGGTTGCGGCGGCGGAATCGCTGCGGATGATGCTCCGCTGCATAGCGGTCCATCAACAACACATGGGCACTGATCGCAACAGTGAACAAAACGCCGTAAGCCAGTCCGGTTGTGATCAGTGACGGCAAGGAATAAGCGTAGAGGTAATTGATGGCGGCAAAGTTGAAGAGCTGCAGCCAAACCGCGTAGGGCGGTGCCCCCTTCGTTTGCTTCATCAGCACGTTCAAGCTGAACATCACGAACACGGCGCCCAGAGCAACCAGGAACAGCAAGGCTTCCATCAGAGGGGCCGGCACGTAATCGATGAGCTCTCGGACGTCGGAGAGTTCAGTTCCACCCGATGCCAACTCCGGCAGCAAATGGATAAACACGTAGGTCAATCCGGCGCCCCCTCCAACGGACGCCCAGCGCTGCTGCTGCTCTGAGCATGAGAAAACCCAATTGGCCAGCCAATGACAACTGCCGATCGCCAATACGCAGAGGGACGCAATCAACCAGACCACTGATCCCAATCAGCCGCTCAAAGTCTGATGAACGACAGCTAAAACGTCATGACCTCGCCGAGGAACTCCAATCGGCGGAACGAAACGACACATTGGCACCACCACTGCGTTTCAAATCGTGCATGCCCTCCAACTGGTTGTACACCGACAGCAGCTGCCTGCGCATGTGATCGGTATGGGGCAGATCAGCGATCAAACGCAGCACATCTTCCAGGGATCGCTTGGCATCGATCACCAAACGACAATCGGGGCTACCAGGCTCGTCACGCATGGGATCAGAAGCGAATAAATCCATTCAGCAGAAAATGCCCGCTCGCGGGTGTCTGAATCCCTACCAACGCGGCGATATTCAGCAGAAATTCAGAGTTCGCCCCCAACCGACTTCACCCATATGTTGATCACATGGCGTTTCGCACGGCCGGCAGTCTGAGGCTGCTGAACCAGGACAACAACACCAGCAGGGATGAAGTCCAGAGACAGGCCTGCATGCCGGCGGATTCGGTTCTACCGAGCATGAACACCGCCCCCGAGATCAACATGCCCACCAGTCGACCGGCCGCATTGGCCATGTAATAGAAGCCCACATTGAGGCTGACGCTCTCCGCATCGGTGTACGCCAGCACCATGTAGGAGTGGATTGACGAATTCATCGCGAACACCACCCCAAAGGCGGCAAGGCCAGCAGTGATGGCCACCGCGACATCCACCTGGCGCCACAGCGCCACCGCGATCAGAGCCGGTATCGCCGTCAACAACGCACTCCAGAACTGCACAGCAGACACTCCCGGAGATGTGGTCTGCCCCCAGAGCCGTCTCAGGCCAGTCGCTGATCCCTGGACGATGCCGTAGCCAATCATCCAGAGACCGAGGAAGCCACCGATTTCCCAGAAGCTCCAGCCCAGGGAGGCCTCGAGGAATACCGGCAAGGCCACCACGAACCAGACATCCCGGGCACCAAACAAGAAGAAGCGCGCCAGAGACAGCACGTTGATGCCCTGAGATTTCGAGAATAGCGACGAGAAAGTCGGCTTGGACTTCATCTTCCCGATCTCCCCGGGCAGCACCAGCGTGAGCAGGAAGGCGAGGGCGAGGCCTGCCGCCATCCAGCCCACGGCAGCGTTGAAGCCAAAGGCGGTCAGCAGCACCCCACCGAGAAAGAAACCCACACCCTTGAGGGCGTTCTTGGATCCTGTGAGGATCGCCACCCACTTGAACAGCTGCTGCTGATCATCTGGTGTTTCCGGCACCACCGTCTTGATGGCACTCTTGGCGCTCATCTTGTTGAGGTCCTTGGCGATGCCGCTGATGGCCTGAGCGACCATCACGTAGATCACGCTCAACAGTTTCGGCCAACTGCCGGCGACGGGCATCAGCATCAGCAGCGCAAGAATCTGCATCAGCGTGCCCACCCAGAGGGTGAGCCGAAGCCCATAGCGGGCACCGATCCAACCGCCGTAGAGGTTGGTGAGCACCCCGAAAAACTCGTAGAAGAGAAACAGGAACGCGATCTCGAGGGTGGTGTAGCCGAGCTGATGGAAATGGAACACCACCAACATCCGCAGCGCCCCATCGGTGAGCGTGAAGGCCCAGTAATTGGCGGTGACGATGCCGTACTGCTGCAGAGGGGAAAGCTTCATGCGTCCAGCCCAACCACGTGGCAGGTGAGGTCGGCCATGCGGCAGCTGTACCCCCATTCATTGTCGTACCAGGCAAATACCTTCAGCTGGTTGCCATCCACGACCATCGTCGAGAGGGCATCGACAATCGAGCTGCGGTTGTCGTTGGTGTAGTCGCACGACACCAATGGGGGTTCCTCATAACCCAGGATTCCCTGCAGCTGCTTATCAGCAGCTGCTTTGAACGCAGGCAGCATTCACCTGCTCCACCGTGACGCTCTGCTTGAGCTCGAAGACCGCATCGGTGAGCGATCGATTCAGCAGAGGAACGCGAACGGCATGACCGTTGAGCTTGCCCTTGAGTTCCGGGAAGATCATCGCGATCGCCTTGGCTGAGCCGGTGGTGGTGGGGATCAGTGAGGTGAGCCCGGAGCGTGCCCGGCGCAGATCGCTTTTGAAGGAATCGATCGGCACCTGGGTGTTGGTGATGTCATGAATGGTAGTGATCAGGCCATGCTCGATGCCGAAGCTCTCGTGCACCACCTTTACGAACCGGCGCCAGGCAATTGGTGGTGCAGGAGGCAGCCGTCACGAGCTTATGCCGCGCCGGTTCGTAAAGGTGGTGATTGATCCCATAGACGATCTTGAGTGCGTCCTCACCGGCGACGACACCCTTCACAGGACAGGCCACCACCACGCGCTTCAAACCCACCTGCTCGAAATAGGGGTTGAGGGTCTCTGGCGTTTTGATCTTGCCGCTAGCCTCTAGCACCATCTCCACCCCCCGATCGCTACAGGGAACGGCGGTGGGGTCTTTTTCGCTGGACCAGGTGAGTTGGGATCCCTCCACGCTGAATCCATCAGCGCTGCTGGTGATTCCCTGGTCCCAGCGACCATGCACAGAATCGAACTCGAGCAGATGGGCCGCCGTTGCTGCATCGCCAGCGGGATCATTGATGTGCACCAGTTCGATCCCAGGCCGGCCCCAGAGGGCCCGGAACACCAGGCGACCAATCCGTCCAAAGCCGTTGATGCTAATCCGCATGCCAGCCCCCCCTTAATCAATCAAATTATGTTGATCCAAACAGAGCGGGGGACATTGCTCTTGTGATCCAGAACGCCCTCAATGTCGAGCAGTCGAGACAGCTGCTCAAAGCACTGGCCGACCCGATCCGCCTCGACGTGATCCATGCGCTGGCGCAGGGCGAACGATGCGTCTGTGACCTCACCGATGATCTCAACCTTTCTCAGTCGAAGCTCTCGTTTCATCTCAGGGTGCTTCGCGAGGCGGGGCTGCTGACGGATCGGCAGAGCGGCCGCTGGATCTACTACCGCCTGCAACCGGATGCCCTGGCAGCACTGGAAACCTGGCTGGCTGAGCTGCGCCGCCACTGCAGCCAGAGCGCTATCCCCTGCTCGAGCTGACGATGAACCAACGGCTTTTTTTCCCGGCCACAGAACGCAACCGCGGTCCCATCGAAAATCTGCTGAACCAGCTGTTGCCTCCCTCAGGGGCCGTGCTGGAACTGGCCAGCGGCAGTGGTGAGCATGCCGTCTGCTTTCAGCAGCGCTTTCTCCATCTTCGCTGGCAGGCCAGTGATCCTGATCCAGATCATCGCGCCAGCATCAACGCCTGGATCCAGCACCAGAGCCTGAGCCAGGTGATGCCAAAAGCCCTCAACCTTGAGTTGAATCCCGCCCCTGGCCCCTTCCCCAGACCGTCCGAGGGGCAGTGAACGCTGTGGTTTGCATCAACCTGCTGCACATCAGTCCAGCCAGCTGCACTGATGCCTTGCTCCAGGAATTGGCCCTGTTGCTGCCCAGCGGAGCCCTCTTGATCATTTACGGCCCATTCATGCGCAATGGTGCTCACACGAGTGCAAGTAATGCCGCCTTCGACCAATCCCTGAGGGAACGCAACCATCAATGGGGGTTGAGGGAGCTGAATCAAGTGACAGCCATCGCAGCCAAGGCTGGCTTCAAAACCGAAAACGTGGTCTCTATGCCCGCCAAAAATCTGACTTTGGTTTTTCAGCGCGCTTGAGCCCGATCTTGCTTGCCAGCTTCAGGAAGGCCGTCGACGATGATGCCACAATACCGACGTAAGCGATGGATCTGACTGATTTTTTAGCAACGCTGCTGATCGGCTCAGCCATCACCCTGACCCTGTCGTTCCTATGTAAAACAGTTTTTCCTCGCTTCACCAAGCGGAGCAAAACCGACTTCGACGACTTTGTGCTCAATGCCTTTGCCGCTTCGGTGGTGCCTTTCGGCTTGGCGGTCACTTTGATTCTCGCCCAGGACGGTCTGGGCTTGCCCAACAACATTGCAAGGGCCTACGATACATCACTGCGTATTGTTGGCACGATCATTCTGATTCGGTTGGTCAACCGGGTCGGTTCGCGATTCCTTTTCGGATTGGTGCGCCGCGCAGGCGCGGATGATCTTCAACAACTCCTCCAAAGCCTGCTCCCGCTGCTGAGAACCGTGGTGTGGGTCATCGGCACCTTGGTACTGCTGCAGAGCCTGGGCGTGAAGATGACGGTGATCTGGGGTTTGCTCAGTGCCGGCGGCATCGGCATCGGTTTAGCCCTGAAAGAACCGGCCCAGGAATTGTTCGCCTACCTGATGATTCTTCTGGACAAGCCTTTCACCGTTGGGCAATTCATCACGGTGGGCTCCACCTCAGCAACGGTGGAACGCATCGGTGTTCGCTCCACCCATCTGCGCAGCCTGCGCGGCGAACAAGTGGTGATGAGCAACTCAACCCTTACAGGCTCCACCATCCTCAACTTCGCCGAAATGGCGCAACGCCGGATGATCTATTCCATTGGCGTCACCTACAGCACATCCGTCGAGCAGATACAGGCGATCCCGACGATGGTTCAAACCATCATCGATGCTCAGGAGCACAGCACCTTTAACCGCTGCCACTTCACCGAATTCGCTGATTCAAGCTTGAATTTTGAACTGGTTTATTACATCGACACCCGCGATCTCACCGTCGCTCTGAACGAGCAGCAAAAGATCAACCTCGGAATCATGGAGGCCTTCGCCCAAGAAGGCATCGACTTTGCCTTCCCAAGCAGGACGCTCTATCTCGAGGGAGATTCACTCACCGGCAAAGCCTCCTGAGCCGTCGGCACGGCAGAACGCCAGACGACGCCACCGATCAACAGGGCCGAGGCCGCCACAGCAGCGGTGAAGGGAATCAAGCGACGACGATCTGGACCGGTCCCAACGGCGATCTGGCCAGAGATGTTGTCGCGTCGTGACGCCAGAAATGTCCCCTGCCGGCATCGGGTGCACACCATGTTGGTGATGCCGACACTTTTCAACTTGAAGCCGTAGCGACCCAGGATCTCAATGGGTGTTCCGCAGCTGGAGCAAGGGAGAGAAAAAACTGACATGGGATATCTGCCCTCAATTCAGATCTATCACCCCAGCCTCACTCCAAAGGAACGGCACCCGTGGCACAAACAGAACCCCAGTAGAGGCTGTGGTCCGCCGTCCAGAACGGCTGAACCTCGAGCCAGTTCTCAGCATGACCAACCCGCATCATCACCTTGCCGCTGCCGTCATGGACAAATTCGACGCGCTGCTGATTCCAGGTCAACACCCAGCGCTCTCCAGGACTGGAGGCGACCATCCGACAGGGACTCCAGGCCTGCTGAGCGATCCGGCAACGCATCGAGACCGCCGCTGCTGAGCTTCCACCTACTGAGCTGCCAATCAGGAGTAGAACAGCGCTCCAGAGCTCAATGCGAAACAAAGACACTGACTCGACACCACGCTGGCGAAAGGCCTCTTTTCACCATGGGGGTGGGCAATGGTCACGCCGTAGAGGCGCACCGGATCTCTTCAGGGTTTGGTGTCTGTCAAGATTTGAATAGACCAGTTGCTGATCGTGCCGCGTTTTCAAGCCCGCGTCCTCGTGCGTCTGCGCCCCTCTGTGCTCGATCCAGCCGGAGAAGCCGCGCGTGGTGCCGCCGAACGACTTGGGGTGGAAGGCCTCAGCAAACTGCGCATCGGTAAGGCCGTGGAAATGGAGCTGGAGGCTCCTGATGCAGCCGAAGCCCGCCGCAGGGTGGAACTCCTCAGTGATCGTTTGCTGGCCAACCCGGTGATCGAAGACTGGACCCTGGAGTTGAAGCAGTCATGAGCATCGGGGTCATTGTTTTTCCCGGCTCCAACTGCGATCGGGATGTGCAATGGGCAACCGAGGGTTGCCTTGGGATGAGCACACGCCGGGTCTGGCATGAGGAGACCGACCTCAGCGGCTTTGACGCCATCGTTCTGCCCGGCGGGTTCAGCTATGGCGACTACCTGCGTTGCGGCGCCATTGCCCGCTTCACACCAGCCCTTCAGTCCTTGATCGACTTTGCAGCCAAGGGCGGACGCGTATTCGGCATCTGCAACGGATTTCAGGTGCTCACAGAACTGGGCCTCCTCCCCGGTGCACTCACCCGGAACCGAGATCTGCACTTCGTCTGTGAAGACGCGCCCCTCAAGGTGGTGAGCCAACGCACGGCCTGGATGCAGGGGTACAGCGATGGAGCCCTGACCCTGCCGATCGCCCACGGTGAAGGCCGCTACCAGTGCAGTGATGACACACTCAAGCAGCTTCAAGACGAAGACGCCATCGCCCTGAGCTACGGCAACAACCCCAATGGGTCGGTGTCCGACATCGCGGGCATCACCAACGCCAGTGGCAGTGTTCTTGGCCTGATGCCCCACCCGGAGCGGGCCTGTGATCCAGCCACGGGAGGAACCGACGGCCGCCGCATGCTGGAAGCCCTGCTGGGTTGATGCTAACCCGCCGGACGCTGTTGATTTCAGGGGCATCCACGATCATCACGGCCCTGCTCTCCCCCAGAGCCATGACTGCCCAGCGCAGGCTGAAACCCCTGACGCCTGGATCACGCATCCGCGCCGTGAACCCTGGCACCTGGATGGATCCAGACACCGATCTCCAAGCCTTGCGCGAACTCTGTGATCAACAGTAATGGCATCTGGAGATTCCCGCAGCTTTCACCCGTCAATGGCGCTATTTCTCGGGAACCGACCAGGAACGGGTTCAGGATCTGAGGTCAGCTTGGAACGATCCAACCGTGGATGCGGTGGTGACTCTTGGCGGTGGCTGGGGGGCTGCCCGGGTGCTCGAAGCTGGTTTTCGCTTTCCGCGACGTCCCAAATGGAGCCTGGGGTTCTCCGACACCAGCTCTCTTCTGCTGGCCCAATGGGCCGCTGGCCTGCCGGGGGCCATCCATGGTTCCTGCAGCGGCACTGAGGCGCAGTGGCAACGCACGGTGGATTTGCTCTGCGGACGTCCGGTGTCGCCCCTGCTGGGCGAGCCACGACGGCGGGGGGTCGGCCGAGGCCCCTTGGTGGTCACCAACCTGACCGTGGCGACCCACCTGATCGGCACGCCCTGGCTTCCCCCCTGAAGGGAGCGATCCTGGTGCTGGAAGACGTGGGCGAAGCACCCTACCGGGTTGATCAGATGCTGACCCAGTGGCGTAACGCAGGCCTGTTGCAGCACTTGGCAGGGGTAGCTTGCGGTCGCTTCCACTGGGCTGAAGACGACATCCTTCCCGGTGATTTCACGATGGACGAGATCCTGGAAGAACGCCTTGGCGATCTGGGCATTCCACTGGTCCTGAATCTGCCACTGGGCCATGGACGGCCCAACCAGGCCTTGCCCCTGGGAGCGCAGGCACAACTGGATGGCAACCACGGCCTGATCAGCCTGATGACCTGATCAAAAAGTGACGCTGCTCCAGCGTGAGCAGCGCGACAAAAAAAGGGACCTTTCGGCCCCCGGTGATTGATCCTTTGATCGTGACGATCAAGCAGCGACGGCAGGCTTGGGATCCAGAGCGCCTTTGGCATAGAGACCTGCGTAGTAGGTGATGCTCTGCTGCTGGATCTTGCTGGCGTTGCCGGCAGCCCAGAACTGCTGGTAACGATCCAGGCAGACTTGCTTCATGTACTTCCGAGCCGGCTTATTGAAGTGGCGGGGGTCGAAGTTGGAAGGATCGGCCATGGCGGCTTCACGCACAGCGGCGGTGAAGGCCAGACGGTTGTCAGTGTCGATGTTCACCTTGCGCACACCGTTGCGAATGCCTTCCTGGATTTCCTCGACGGGAACGCCGTAGGTCTCGGGGATGGCACCACCGTGTTTGTTGATCATCTCCAGCCATTCTTGGGGAACGGAGGAGGAGCCGTGCATCACCAGGTGGGTGTTGGGGATGGCTTTGTGGATCTCAGCGATGCGGCTGATGGCCAGCACTTCACCAGTGGGCTTGCGGGTGAACTTGTAAGCGCCATGGCTGGTGCCGATGGCGATGGCCAGAGCGTCGCACTTGGTCTTGGCAACGAAGTCGGCAGCCTCAGCGGGATCGGTGAGCAGCATGTCCTTGGACAGCTCACCCTCGAAACCGTGGCCGTCTTCGGCTTCACCCTTGCCGGTTTCCAAGGAGCCCAGGCAACCCAGCTCACCCTCAACGCTCACACCCACGGAGTGAGCGAAGTCCACCACCTGCTTGGTGACGTTGACGTTGTAGTCGTAGCTGGCGGGAGTCTTGGCGTCGGCTTCCAGGGAGCCGTCCATCATCACGGAGGTGAAACCGTTGATGGCAGCGGAGTAGCAGGTGTCCGGGGCGTTGCCGTGGTCCTGGTGCATCACCACGGGGATGTGGGGATAGGTCTCGGTCGCGGCCAGGATCAGGTGACGCAGGAAGATCTCACCGGCGTAGCTGCGGGCACCGCGGGAGGCCTGGAGGATCACAGGGCTGTCGGTCTCGTCAGCCGCTTCCATGATGGCCTGGACCTGCTCCAGATTGTTCACGTTGAACGCAGGAATGCCGTAGCCGTTCTCAGCGGCGTGGTCGAGCAGGAGCCGAAGCGGAACGAGCGCCATGGATAAATCCTCGGAGGGTTGGGGTCGTCAAAGACGAATCGCCGGCAATTTTACCGCGTGTTACGCAAGATCCAATGTGCCGCCTGCTGCTTGATCGCAGGCCACACGACTGGCCACGCCCTCGGCCAGTCCAGGCAGCATCGGTCGCCCACTGCGAATGCTCTCGGCCCACCAGCCCAGCACGCGGGCCACCGGGGCGATGCGGCCATCGGACCAGGTTTCCGGGAAGGCAAGGTCGGCATCGGGCTCCACCGTGCGGAAGGGCTCACCAATCGGGGCATGCTGGAGCTCAAAGCCATGGACGTAGTCCTTCTGGTTGGTGCTGCTGAGTAGCAGCGATCCCGAGGAACCCACCACATCCAGGCAGAAACCGCGACCGTTACGCGACACAGAACTGAGGCTGACCTGAGCTGGCATCGGCAGCTCCTGCCTTCCCTGCCAATAGGCAACGGTCTGTAGCAGCGACACATCGGGGGCATCCACGGCGGCTAGGCCACCATTGGGATGGGGGCGTTGCTTGATCGAAACGCTGTTCAGGGCCTGTACAGCCCCCAGGGGACCGATCAGCCAGGCCAGCATGTCCAGGGCATGGGTTCCGAGAGCTCCGATCACGCCGCCGCCCTGATCCGCCTGGGCATACCAGTTCCAGCCGCGCTGGGGATCGGCACGGCTGCCCATCAACCAGTCGAGCTTCACGAGCCAGGGCGTGCCGACAGCGCCGGCCTGCAGGAGGCGTGCGGCCTGCATAAACAAGGGAACAGCCCGGTATTCGTAATCCACAGCCACCGACAGTCCCTGTGCCAAGGCAAGACGCTGCAGCTCCCGGGCTTGATCAGCATGCAGAGCGATGGGCTTCTCCAGCAGCAGGTGCTTGCCCGCCTCCAGGGTCCGACGGGCCAGGTTAAAGCGAGGTGCCGGGGGGGTGGCGATGACCACTGCGTCCACCGCGGGATCAGCCAGCAGAGCATCCCAGTCGCTGAATCCCTTCAAGCCATGGGCAGCCATGGCGGCATCCAAGCGCTCCTGGCGCGGGTGCCAAAGCGCCACCGCCTCAAGATCAGTCGCTGCCGCAAGGGCCGGCAGGTGCACCTTTTCCCCGAAGCCGAGACCGGCAACGGCAACACCAAGGGGTTGTGGAGACATCTCAGCTGGGCAGGGGTTCGGTACAAACAGCCTCAATCACGGAGATGATCAGCCCGTCATCCCCAGCAGGCTGCCATTGGGCACGAAAACGTGGCAAACCATTCACCTGTTTGTCGCGATACAGCCCCTGGGAGCAGTCCAGTTGCATCACATAGAGCTCACCGGAGGGCTGATCTCCGTCGTCGGTGGCCGCTGGGGTGAACCGGCTGAGCACGGTTCGGTATCTATCCCGATCGATGCGCACACTGCCGCGGTCCCACCACTGCTGGCCCGCGTCGGTGGCAGGAACCTCAATCCATTCCACGGGGCCAGCCAGAACGGGAGCGACCCAACAGGCCAAGGCCAGGATCAGAACAAAACCAGCTCGGATCATGCGCTGGTGAGCTCCATCGGTTTGCAGCCGTGCAGGCGCAGAAGATTGGCCAGGGTGGAGCGCAGCTGGGTGCGGGGAACGATCGTGTCCACGAAGCCGTGCTCCTGCAGATATTCAGCCGTCTGGAAATTGTCGGGCAGCTTTTCCCGCAAGGTCTGCTCGATCACCCGGCGCCCAGCGAAACCAATCAACGCCTTCGGTTCCGCCAGGATCAGGTCGCCCAGCATGGCGAAACTGGCGGTTACACCTCCGGTGGTGGGGTGGGTGAGCAAGGGCATGTAGAGCAGCTCGGCTTCGCGGTGGCGTTCCAGCGCGCCGGAGATCTTCGCCATCTGCATCAGGCTGAGTATCCCCTCCTGCATCCGGGCACCGCCGGAGGCACAGACGATCAGCAGCGGCAGCTTGCGGGCGGTGGACTCCTCGATCAGACGGGTGATTTTCTCCCCGACCACAGAGCCCATCGATCCCCCCATGAAGCGGAAGTCCATTGCTGCCAGGCCCATGGGGATGCCTTCCACCCGGCAGAGCCCGGTGACCACACCATCCCGCAGCCCCGTCGAGGCCTGACTTTCCCGCAGACGGTCAGCATAGGCGCGCCGGTCTTTGAATCCGAGGGGATCCACCGGTGCCAGATTCGCATTCAACACCTGGAAGCTGTCGGGGTCCGCAATCAGTGCGATACGTTCAGCACTGTCGATCCGGTGGTGATGGCCACAGTTGGCGCAAACACTGGCATTGAGTTTCAGGTCTTTGAGATAGACGACCTGACCACATTCCGGACATTTGCTCCACAGACCATCGCCTTCATCGGGTTCCTGCTTGACGTTGGCGACGTACTGACCCTTGCGGCGATCAGCAAACCAATCGAACAGAGACACACAGGGCCGTCAACTCACACCATTAAAAGCCGGCTCGGGACTAGACGCTGGTGAATCAAGTGCCCAACACCATCAACCAGGTGCTCCACCACCACTGCGGACCGGTCAACCAAACCAGCCAAATGCCCAGGGCGATGAAGGGACCGAAGGGGAACGGTTCCCTGGGGCCCAACCGGCCACTGAGGCGAGCGGTGCTTCCGACCAATGCTCCCGAGACAACCGCAAGGGGCATCGCCCAGGCCCAGCGCAGGCTGTCCCAACAACCGTTCGGCCAAGGCACTGAGACCTTCCAACAGCAGCAAGGCCAGCACCACGGCGATCAAATAGCTGGCCAGAACAGGGATGCCAGCAGCAGTGCTGACGAGCAAGCCCAGCACCACCCCCCAGCGGCATAGGGGCTCCGGCAACCAAAGGTGATCCAGAGGCCGGCACTCAGGGCCTCCACGGCGGGGTAACGCCAGCTGATCGCGGCATCACAGTCGCGGCAACGACCCCTCAGCAGCAGCCAACCGAGCACCGGTAGATTGTCATACCAGCGGATGGCATGGCCGCATTTGGGGCAGTGGCTGCCGGGGAAGACCACCGAATTCCTGGCGGGGCAAGCGCCAGGCCACCACGTTGGTGAAGCTGCCGACGCAGGCGCCCAGCAGGCCGGTCCAAGCCAGGATCAACCCTTCCATCGGGTCCGACCACGGCTCGTGCGCCCTCGGATCAGATCGATGGCAAGGAACTCTTCATCCGGCAAAAGAACAGGGTTCTCGAAGACCACCCGACCATCGGGTTCTTGCGGATCCACCACCACGCCGAGAGACTCATGCCCCGCAGGGGTGCTGGAGAGATAGGCGAAATAAACGCGACGGGCCTGGGCGATCAGCGAGTGGCTGTCAATGCGGTCTCAGCGGGGAGCCAAGGGCACCCCCAAGGCTCCACGGATTTCAAAGGAGGGCGTTGACAAAGAAATCGAGCCGACCTGATCTCTCAGATGGGCCCATTGTAGAGACGATTGCTGTAAGGAGAAGCGATCAGCTGAGCTTGTTCTTCTCTTCGATCATGCGGTGAATGATCGGGGTGAGAATCAGTTCCATGGCGAAGCCCATCTTGCCGCCGTTCACCACGATGCTGGTGGGGCTGGACATGAAGGAATCGTGGATCATGTTCAGCAGATAACCGAAGTCAATCCCCCACTTCTCGCGAGCACCCTTACGGAAGTGAATGATCACGAAGCTTTCATCCGGAGTCGGGATATTCCGGCAGATGAAAGGATTGGAGGTGTCCACGGTGGGAACCCTCTGGAAGTTGATGTCGGTCTGGCTGAATTGAGGGCAGATGTGATTGATGTAATCGGGCATCCGGCGCAGGATCGTGTCAACGATCGCCTCAGCGGAATAACCACGCTCAGCGTTGTCGCGGTGGATCTTCTGAATCCACTCGAGGTTGGTGATCGGCACCACACCCACCAAGAGGTCGGCCAGGGCGGCTACGTCATAGCCCTCGCCCTTCACTCCGCCGTGAAGGCCTTCGTAGAACAGCACGTCAGTGCCTGAGGGGATGTCTTCCCAAGGAGTGAACTGACCCGGCTCGAGGTTGACGCCAAGACGGGCGTTGTGTTCAGCCGCTTCTTCAACGCTGTGAAGGTAGTAGCGCTTCTGACCAGCACCGATTTTGCCGTAGGTGCGGAACAGTTCCTCGAGCTTGTCGAAGAGGTTGGCCTCGGGGCCGAAGTGGGAGAAGTTCTCACCCTTGGCCAGGGCATCCGCCATGGCCTGTTTCATGGACATCCGCTCATAGCGGTGGTAGCTGTCGCCTTCCACCACTGCAGGGGTAATGCCTTCCCTCGCAAAGATGTGCTCGAAGGCGCGCTTGACGGTGCTGGTTCCAGCTCCGGAAGAACCGGTAACAGCGACAACCGGATGACGCTTCGACATCGACGCAGGGACTATGGGCCTGGCGATCCTGCCAGATCAGGGCCCGATTGCACCAATATCTGGCTTACAGAGCTTTGAGCAATTGCTCACCCATGGCGCGACAACCCAGCTGTGTACAGCCTTCTGCCATCAGATCACCGGTGCGGAAGCCACCGGCCAAAACGGCATCGACGGCGGCCTCAATATCATCAGAAGCCGCAGCCTGTTTCAGGCCGATGCGCAGCATTATTGCGGCCGACAGCACCATGGCCATGGGATTGGCCTTGTCCTGACCGGCGATGTCGGGGGCTGAACCATGCACAGGCTCAAATAGGCCAGGCCCTTCACTGCCGAGAGAGGCCGAAGGTAGCATGCCGATGGAGCCGGTGAGCATCGCCGCTTCGTCGCTGAGGATGTCGCCGAAAAGGTTGCCGGTGAGCAACACATCGAACTGGCGGGGATCACGCACCAGCTGCATCGCCGCGTTGTCCACATACATGTGGGTCACCTCCACACTGCCGTAGGCAGGTGCCAGGGCATCCACACGGTCTCGCCAGAGCTGGCTCACATCAAGCACATTCGCTTTGTCCACCGAGCAGAGCCGGCCCCGCCGCTCCTGGGCGATCTCAAAGGCCACCTTCGCGATCCGATCCACCTCCGAGGCGGAGTAGGTCATGGTATTGAAGCCGCGCTCGTCTCCCTCGGTCTCGATACGTCCCTTGGGCTGACCGAAGTAGATCCCCCCGGTGAGTTCTCGCACCACCATCAGGTCCACCCCCTCGATCACCTCGCGCTTGAGGCTGCTGGCGTCGATGAGGGACGGAACAATCTTCACCGGGCGCAGATTGGCGAACAGCTCCATGCCGGCGCGCAGGCCGAGCAAGCCGGTTTCCGGCCGTTTCTCGCGGGGGAGGCTGTCGAAGCGGGGGCTGCCGATGGAGGCCAGCAACACCGCATCGGCTGCCTTGCAGGCCTCCAGGGTGCTGGCAGGCAGCGGCTCACCGGTGGCATCGATGGCGCTGCCGCCGATGAGCTGTTCCTCGAAGCTCAGCGAGAAGCCATGGCGCTGGCTCACCACCTCCAGCAGCTGACGGGCGACAGCGGTGATCTCAGGGCCGATGCCATCACCGGGCAGCAGAACAACGCGGTGCTGAGCCATGACGGTGCGGTACGGCAGGTCGACCGCTGAGGTTACTAAGGGGTGTCCCGCTTGAGCTCCCGCAGGGTCTTGGCCATCTCCGGCAACTTGCTGAAAGTGGAGGCACATCGCAGCCAGAGGCGATTGGGAATAGCAGGAAAACCGCTCATCACCTGTCCCGGATCGACATCGGCATGCAGCCCGGTCTTGGAGCTGGCGATCACACGGTCACCGATCACGACGCGGTTCCCCACCCCCACCTGGCCCGCCAGGATCACCCCCTGACCGATCCGGGCGCCGCCAGCGATGCCCACCTGGGAGGCGAAGGCACAGCCACGCCCGGTGCTAACGCCATGGCCGATCTGCACAAGGTTGTCGATCTTGGTGCCGGCACCAATACGGGTCTCCCCCACGGAAGGACGATCAATGGTGGTGCCAGAGCCCACCTCTACGAGATCTTCAAGAACCACCTGACCGGTCTGCGGTATTTTTCGCCATCCCTTCGCCGTCGGCACGAATCCGAACCCTTCGGAGCCAACAACGGCATTGGAGTTCACCACACAGCCACGCCCGAGACGGCTGCCGGGGTGAAGCACCGCATTGGCGTGCAGTTCGCAGCCATCACCCACCACCACGTCGTCGTAGATCACCACACCGGGATGAACGATGCAGTCAGCGCCAAGACGGCTTCCCTCACCGATGCAGACCCGCGGGCCCACCGCTGTGCCGGGGCCCACCACAGCCCGTTCATCGATCACCGCCGAGGGGTGAATCTCCGCCAAGGGTCGGCGGCGAGGATGCAACTGATCGAGAGCTTCAGCAAAGGCCAGACGCGGATCAGCGAAGACCGCAAAGGCGATGCCACGCTGCGATGCTAGATCAGTCAGATCCTGTTGGTCGGGCAGCAACAGGGCACCCACTCCGCTGGCGCCCAAAGCCGGCGTGAGGGCGTTGCCCTTCTCCAGAAAGCTGAGCTGCGCGACTGAGGCCTGATCGAGTGAAGCGGCACCTTCAATCCATGGGTCCAAACCCGGCTGGCTCCAGCGCAGGCCTGCATCACCGGTCTGCAGAACCTTGATCAGGGTGCTGAAACGCATGGAGGCCAGGACAGTCCGGCAGATCGTAGACGTGGTTAACGGCTGCGAAGTACCAGACCATCGCGATGCACCACCACCGGGGAGGACTCCACCGGCAATGGGTCATTCATCGAAGCCCGCAGCTGGTCGCTGTCCATCGAACAGAGGCCACGGCCCAGGTCCTCCCCATCGGGGTCCAGCAACTGAACGGGTTGATTGGCGGCGAAGTCACCCCGCACTGCCGTCACACCCACCAGCAACAGAGACGCACCACGGTGCTGCAGCGCAGCACAGGCCCCCGCATCCAGCTGCAGTTGACCCTCAGGCCGAAGCACGTGGGCCAGCCAACTGCGTCGATTGCCTAGGGGTTCAGGGTGGGGATGGAACACCGTGCCTCCCCGTTCCCCCTGCAACAAGGCCTCGAGGCGAGCAGGGTCGCGGCCGTCGGCGAGCTGCACGGTGATGCCACTGGCGGTGGCGATGCGAGCTGCCGCCAGCTTGGTGGTCATGCCCCCAGTGCCCCAGTGCCCCCCGTCGCCAGCCCCCTGTTCCAGCTGGTCCAGGTCGCGGGGGTGGCGAACATCAGAGATCGGTTGGGCGTTGGCATCAACCCGCGGATCCGAGGAATAGAGGCGATCAACATCCGTGAGCAGGATCAGTTGCTGCGCTTGAAGGGCGGCGGCCACCAAAGCCGATAGGGTGTCGTTGTCGCCGAAGCGCAACTCCGCCGGCGAGAGGGCATCGTTCTCGTTGATCACCGGCAGCACCCCCCAGCTCAGCAGCTGCCGCAAGGTGCCCGAAGCGTTCTGATAACGACGGCGATCGGCCAGGTCGGAGCGGGTCAGCAGCACCTGAGCCACGGAACGGCCATGGCGTTCCGTGGCCCGTTCATACAGCGCCATCAGCGCGCCCTGGCCGATGGCTGCAGCTGCCTGCAGGGCCACCACCGTGTCGGGTCGATTGGAGAGGGCCAGCTTCTGGCAGCCCAGCCCGACGGCACCACTCGTGACCAGTACCACCTGGTCCCCACGGTCCATGGCCCCTGCGAAGCAGCGGGCGTAGCCAGCAATCGTGTTAGCGGTCTCCCCCCGAAGCAGGCTGGTGCCGATTTTCACGACCCACAAGGTCATGCTGAAGGCGCCCCCATCACGCGGGCAATGGCGCGTTCAAACCGCTGCACCCAGTCATGACGGCAGGGCTTGCCGTCCTCTCGAACCGGTCGAACCAACACCGTGTAAAGGCCCATTCGGTTGCCGCAGAGCACATCCGTGAACAGGCGGTCGCCGATCATCGCGATCGCCTCCGGTGGCAGCGCGAGATCGCGAACCACGCTGCGCAGGGCGCCACGGCGGGGCTTGCCTGCACCAAAGGTGAAGCTGACCTCCAGCTGATCAGCCACGGCGGCAATCCGATCGCGGGAGGGGTTGTTACTGAACAGATGCAATTGCAGGCGACGGCCGGCATCCACAAGCCAGTCACGCACCGGCCCTGGCAGGGTCACATCACGACCGGGAAGGAGGGTGCGGTCGACGTCGATCACGGCAGCCCGCAGTCCATGGGCCGTGAGGTGGGGCAGCGAAAGCTGGGCAATGGTGAGATGGGGATCCCAATCGGGGGTCAACCAGTGCTGTGCCATCAATCCGGCCATTCACGCTCCTCCAGTTCCGCCTCAATCAAGGGTTGAACGCGGTCGAGCTCATCGTCGCTCAGCAGCACCGCCTGGCCATCCACCATTCGCACCAACACCAGGAACGGATCGAGCGGGATGTAGAGGCCGTATTCCTCCGCTTCAACCATGAAGCTCACCAGCAGTTCAAAGGTCTCGGCGTCCTCATCAACGTCGTCGCCCTCTTCCAGCTCGTCGAGCTCGTCCTGATCCGGCTCTTCCAATTCACCACTGACGGTGAGGGTGATCGCCGATCGCACCAAGACCAGGTCGTGCTCCTGGAGCACCACATCAGCCACCGAGAGAATCGGCTCGCTACTGGCGACTTCCGTGATCGGCACCGGCTCAGCAACGTCATTGAGCCGAAACAGCGACACCGGTGTGTCGACCGGCGAGAGCAGGGCGTAGTCCTGCCCCTCGAGGGGAATCAGATGCTCGAGGAAGCACAGCAGGTCATGACCCTCGCGGTCGCGGACCAGCAGGGTGGGGTGATCGCTGCTCTTACCGGGGACCGACTCAGACATCGACGCGGCTCTGACTGGGCTCAGGATCCACCATCGCCCGCCCCGGCGCCCGACCTTGACACACTGTACTGGGCCGGTTTGAGCTCCGGACCCTCCGCCAGCCATTGCTCCAGCAGCAGAGCAGCGGCTGCACTGTCCAGACGTCCGCTACGATCTTCCGTCAGCCCGAACTGTTCACCGGCCGCCCAGGTGCTGCTGTGTTCATTCACCCAGGCCAGGGGCAGATCGAGGGCGGCAGCCAGACGCAGGCCGTAACGCTGGCAATGCTCCGCCTGGGCCGTGGGCTGACCCGCTGCATCCAGGGGCAATCCCACAACAAGCCCCTGCACCGACCGTTCACAGCAGTGAGCCCGCAGAACGATCAGATCCGCATCAAAGCGACCGCGACGCAGGGCAGCGAGGGGCGTGACGCTGATGCCGAGGGCATCGCAGCCGGCCAGGCCGATGCGCCGCCGGCCCACATCCAGGCTGAGGATCGAACAGGGACGCGGCCGCATCAGTGCCGATCACCCAAGCTCGGCGTGGGCAGGGGTGTGCCCTGGGGCCGCAAACGGCCCAACACTTGATCGAGCGATCGGGTCAGCTGCAGGTTGCGCTGGGGTGACTGACGCCGCAACATGCTGCGACCGAGCAGCAGCTGCTCGTCGCCGCGGGTCCAGCCCTCCGCCTCCAGGATCCGGCTGAGTGGTGCATCGTCAAGGGCCGTGAGCAGCCCGCGGGGGCGGCGGCGCTGAAGGATCCCGTTCAAAACCTGGGGAAGGGCCTGATCCAGCCGGGGATCCCAGGCGACGTCGCGCATCAGCTCCAGAAACCCGGCCTCTCCCGCATCGGGAAGGCGGATGCAGCCCGCCAGAACAGCCTCTCCGGCCATGAGCACGCCGCAGCTGGGGCCGTTCCGGTCCAGCAGATCCAGCCAGTGGCGGTCGGTGATCTGACGCAGGTGGCTGTGGCTGCCGCCCTGCTCGATCGGCCACAACATCCCGGCGGTGCGGCGGTTCAATGCCGCCCAGCGCAGACCCGCAGGCAACTGATCGCTGCTTGGTGGCTCGACCTCAGCCCGTGGTGGACACCAGCACTGATACGGGCGAAGCGGTTGAAAGCCAAGCTCCCGCAGCAGGGCAATGGCATCTGCATCGGTGGCCGGGCAGCGGATCACCCAGCTGCAGATCTGGGCCGTCCAGGACTGCAGGGCCTGCTGAAGCAGGGACTGCTGGATGGTGCGATGGCTGTGACCATCCACCGCTCCTAGCAGCTCCGGTAAATGAAGGATCCAGCAGCTGCCGCGGCGGTTGAAAGGCCGGGCCACCACACTGGCCACCGGGCGATCTCCGGCGAGGGCCATCAGGCAACGGGGCGAGCGACTGGGGAGTAGATCGGGGAAGCGTTGCTCGACTCTGGAGAGCCATTCACCGATCAGAAAGCCCTGAAAACGTGAGAGTTGATCAAGCGGCGCGTCCTGAACCCACTGCGCCAGGTGGGCCGGATTGAGGGGCTCAATACGGATGGAGGTTGTCTTGGGTTCTTCCACCGGACACCCTCCAACCCCAACTGCTCACAATGTATCGCTCATTCCAGGCCTGGCCGCACCAAGACCAGGGGGGTGCGCTCATTGGCATTGCCGGCGGGATTGGGGCGCAGGGCACGGCCCAGCAAGCCCTCATCACAACCGGAGCTGGAAGCCAGCACCTTCACACGGCCGAGGTCGTTGACGTCGACGATGGCAACGTCGACCCCGAGTTCGCCAGAGGCATCACGACAGAACTGCTCGGCCCGGGATGGCCCCAGAACAATGGTCTGGTCGTAGGGCGGTGTGGTGCCGGTGATGTCGTCGATCAAGCGGGCCTGGTCACCGGCGAGGCGATAGAAGCCACCGGGGATGCCCACCAGCTTCATCAGCAGACCCCCCAGCCAGGCGGCCAGCACCCGGGTGGGCCCCACAAGATCGATCAAGGCCTGCATACCGCAGGCCGTCGCCAGGCTGCTGGTGGGATGGAACACATGGCAGGCCAGGCGCGCCACCATGCCGGGTTCAACCTCACTGGGATGGCGGTAGCGCCCCTGGATTACAGCCACGGGGGTCTCGCCGATGGTGAGGATGTCGCCGGGCTGGACCAGATCGGCGGCATAGGTGCGCAGGACGTCAATGGCGTCATCTAGGGGGCCGAGCAGGTGGGTACGCAGCGGCAAGACACGGCACCCCTCCCCCTGGCGGAAGTGGGCTTGATCGGGCTGCAGCGGTTCAGGACGGGTCAAAGGAACCAGCAAGCCCTGACGGCGCTGCAGGCGACCGAAGGGTCCGTAATTCACCCAGTGGGCATCCACCCAGAGGCTGTCGACCCGGGCCGATGGCGTTGGGCCGGTGATCTCGATCGAGACCCGGGCACGCGTGGTTTTGCGTCCTTTGACGATGTAAGCCGCCCAGTAGCCGTCTGCGCGGGTCTCCTCGTCGGGGTGGTCAGCAATGATCCGCGTTTTCAAGTCCAGGCCGGCGGGGTCGGAGGACCCCAGCAGCACGGGCTCGACCCGCAGCTCCGGCACAAAAACCTCCATGCGGGGATGGGGGTTGCTGATCTCCAGCACACCTTCAATGCGGAGCCACCCGCCCAGATCATCGACGCGCCAGTCGCGAGGCGTCATCCGCAACGGCGAGGCGGGTCGCAGGCGATGGCGGAGCTCCAGACAGGCCACAGCGAGACCAAGGCCGAGCGGAGCAAGCAGCAGCGACACAGCGGATCCGGCTCAGCGACCGGGACAACTGGCCGGCAGCGTAGGCGCCATGGCGGTGGGCGTCTCAGCTGGCGGTGACTTCGATGTTCACTTCGTTGAAGCTGCCTTCCTGATCAATGCGTCCCAGATCAGGAACGGGAAGACCGGTGGAGGCGCTGATGGCGTCATTGATCGCCACCAGGGGAACCTGACCGTTCTGATCGAAAACAACCCGGCCATCGGTGCCGATCACCACCACCTGCGGAATGGTTCCAGACCAATAGGTAGCTGGATCACCGACCCCCAGCGTTTCACGACCCTGCAGCGGATCGGTGGAGAGCGGCAGCAAATCGATGCTGCGGCCCCAAAGCCGTTGCAGTTCCGAAACCACCGGAGTGAAGCGTTTGCTCACGGCGCTGTCATCCAGATAGTAGACGATCACGGCCGTGCGTCCCTCAGCGAGGGACTCCTCCAGGGTGCTGGCGGGAGGAACCAACGAACCGTTGCCGGCGTAGAGGGCGTAGATGTTGCCGTCGTAGCTGTCGCTGTTCAACACAGCGGCAGCTGGTGCGACATGGAGCAGCAGCGCGATCGAAATGGTGATCAGACAGCGCACCAAAGCAAGCATCAAGCCGAAGCAGCGGATCGCCATTGTGGACCCAGGGGCCTAACCGCGACCGAAGCTGCGTCCCATGCCCTGGGCAATGCCCCGCCCCACCAGACCGATGGCGCGACCCAGCACCTGGGTGAGCAGGATCACGGCAAGGTCACCGATGCGGCGCACCAGGGCCTGCACCTGGGGTGCGAGGGCATCCCGCGCTTCCAACAGCAAGGCCACCTGCCGCTGCCACCAACCCAGCTGATTGAGCTCCTTATCGCGGGGCTCCGTCAGTAGCAGCGGTTCGATGCGACCGGAGCGCAATTGAAACAGGGTGCGCTGGCTTTCGTAGAGCTGAATCGGGCGCTCAACCCAATCCGCCCAACGCAGCTGAGTGTTCAAGCGGTTCCGGAGGCGGTCGAGTTCCCGGGTAGCCAGGAGAGGATCCCGCAGCAGATAACGACGCAGCTCCGGCCAGTCACCACAGGCATCGAGCAGTTCGGCACCAATCAGTTCCGCCGTCCTCACCAGCCAATTGCTGATCAGGGTTTCCAGTTGCAAGAAGGCCCTGGGCTCATCGGCCGGCAACAGCAAACCGTTCACCAGCATCGGTTGATCGGCCACCAGCGGCGCCAGCATTCCGGTTGGATCGGGCAGCTCGCCGTCAGCACCGGTGAGATCAGCACGGCTGAGCAGCGAAGCCACCACAGGCTGCAGCTCGCCGTCGCAGGGGATCTGGACGTAACTACCGACCAGAGCGGTGAGGGCCTGCTGGCGCAACTCGGGCTGCAAAGAATCCCAGGCCTGGGCTATCGCTGTGCCGTCCTGGCGGCTGCGCAGGCGCTGCAAGACCTGATCAAGCTGTTGCAACAGGGCCAGAAGCAACTCCCGGCGGTGATCCGGGTGCAGACCCTCAATCGCCAGCAGACGGCCGGTGGAATTGGTCAATCCAGCCTGAACCGATGCATCGATGCGGTCTCGGATGGCATCCCAAACGGCAACGGCATTGCGTTCGCGCAGGCTGATCGCCGTGGTGGTGGGTGATCCATCGCTGGATACGGAGGGCCCCAGGGGTTCTGCATGCTCGAGGCCCATCTGCAGCGGTCCCCAGAGCCAGAGCAGCAAGCCCTTGGCGAAGCGCAATTCGCGGCGGCGCCCCTGCAGCAGCAGAAACAGCAACGGCTGCTCCGGGGGTGGATTGAGCAGGGCCTCCACCCGTTGCAGGTCGCGGCTCACCTGCTGTAGGCCACTCACCAGCAACCACTGCCCCAGGCCCATGGTCTGCTCCTGGCCCTGGGACTCCGACGCAGCCTCCAGGCGAATGTCCCGTCCGCCCTGCAGCAGGGTTTCAATTGCGTTCTGCAGGCCCTGGGCATCGACGTTTTGAAGCAGGCCGGCCGCCGGCAGCTCCAGCAGCTGCTCCCGCGACAGGCGTAGCTCGCTGGGCAGCAGCAGCAGCACCGGGGCGGGCTGCCAGCGCTCCTGCAAGGCGAACAGCTCCTGCTGAAGCGACGCCAATGAGGCCACGCTGTCGATCGACCAGATCACCAAAGCCGGGGATCCCGTTAGGCGCTCAGGGGGAAGCATCACCTCCCAATCGTCCCGGGCGGAGGTGAGTTTCAGCGCCAGCGACTCCCCGAGCAGATCCGGAGCGAGCAGCAACATCCGCACCGGCGAAGGGGAGGCCAAGGGTTGAACCCGAAACAGTTGGGCTCAAGGTAACGAGCTTCTGCTCAGTTCTCCAGGGTGCGCCGGCCGTTCAATTGCAGGGTGTACGACTCGATGCGAAAGCCGGTGCGCTGTTCGATCTGACGCAACAGGTCGTCGGGAATAACAACGTCGATGTCTTCGATCGAACCGCTGTCCAGACAGGTGAGATGGCTATGGGGATCACTGCGGTAGCCGTATAGGCGACCACTGGCGCGGTCGAGACACTCGATCACCCCAGCCGACTGCAGGGCCTCGAGGTTCTGATACACCGAGGTGTGGCCGATGCTGCGCCCCCTCAGGTTCAGTTGTTCAAAGATGTCGCGAGCGCTGAGGTGGCTCTTTTCGCTCCAGAGCAGGTCGAGCACCATGCGCCGCTGACGGCTGAGGCGCATCCCCAGCCGCCGGCACTGCTCAAATACCTCCTGCAAGCTGCCCGCGGGGGACGACGTGCTGCTCTTGCCGGCGGCTACACTTGCCACAGAAGGTGCCTGATGCTTCAACCATAAGGCCCTAGGCCAGCTCAGGCGATGTCTGCCGCCACGGCGGTGACGTCTTGAAGCCTTACCTCACCCAACGCGGCGATGGCCTCCGCCAGGACAACACGGCCGTCGTAGAGAGCTCGGCCAACGATCACCCCCGTCACGCCAAGGGGCTCGAAGGGTAGGAGCGAGAGGAGGTCGGCCATGCAGCCGATGCCACCGGAGGCGATCACTGGAACAGCGCTGCATTGCGCCATGGTTCGCAAGGCTTCCAGGTTGGGGCCGGCGAGAGTTCCATCGGTGGCGATGTCGGTGGTGATGATCGCCGCGATGCCGGCGGCACTGAACTGCTTGGCCAGATCGGTGGCTAGAACATCGCTCTGCTCGATCCAGCCCCGGGTAGCCACCCGACAATCGTTGGCATCAATGCCAACAACGATGCGGTCGGGATGACGTTGGGCCAACTCCTGGATCAACTCCGGCTG